>JAYUYE010000697.1:0-18569 GCA_043752985.1 Myxococcales bacterium | reverse complement strand
GATTTCGGGAGGACGACGAAGCCGTGCTGGATTCCCCACCGCACGAGCACCTGCGCCGATGACCGCCCGGTTTGAGTCGCGATCGCACGGACGACCGGATGATCGAGCCGCTCGCCGCGGGTGAGCGGGCTGTATGACTCGACGACGATGCCGCGCTGCTTGCACAGCGCCGTGGTGTCGCGCCGCTGCAGGAAGGGCGACAGCTCGATCTGATTCACCGCCGGCACGACCTTCGACGTCGCGAGCAGCTCGTCGAGGTGGTTGACGAGATAGTTGCTGACTCCGATCGCACGCGCGCGCTGATCCGCGAACAGCGTCTCGAGCGCCCGCCATGACTCGAGCCGCCGCTCCGGCAACGGCCAGTGGATCAGGTAGAGGTCGACGTAGTCAAAGCCGAGCCGTTCGAGGCTCGCGTCGAACGCGCGCAGTGCGCTGTCATAACCCTGGTCATCGTTCCACAGCTTGGTCGTCACGAAGATCTGGTCGCGTGGGATGCCCGACTCGCGCACCGCAATGCCGACGTCGGCCTCGTTGTTGTAGATCCGTGCCGTGTCGATGTGGCGATATCCGGCGCGTAGTGCACTGAGGACCGCGTCGTGCGTCCGGGTCCCCGGTGGGGTCTGAAACACGCCGAGGCCGACCTGCGGAATGCGCGAGCCAGAGAGGAGAGGCAGGGTGGGAACGGTCACGCTCGGACCGTAGCGCGCGCGATCGATTCAGTCGTCCTGCGAGCCGACGTACTTTGCCACGTTGCGCTCGTGCTCGGCGACCGTCTTCGCGAATGCGTGACTGCGCGCGCCCTTCGACGACGCGACGAAGAAGAAGTACTCGCTGCCGTCAGGCGAGAGCGTCGCCTCGATCGATGCTTTCCCGGGATTCGCGATCGGCCCTGGCGGCAAGCCCTCGTGCGCGTACGTGTTGTACGGGTTGTCCATGTCGTCGAGCTGCGCGCGGTGCAAGCGGTCGCAGCCCATCGGCTTTGGCGGAGTCGCCTTGAGACAGGGTTCGTGCCAGGCGACGCACGCCGCGGATTTCTGCGCCGGCACCATGCAGCCGTAGCGGATCGTCGGATCGGTCTGCAGCTTCTTCGGCTTGAAGCTCGGCGAGGTCAGTCGATTGATGAACACCTGCGCGATCCGCGGACGCTCCGACGCCTCGACCGCTTCCTTCTCGACGATCGACGCCATCGTCAGGATGTCCTTGTCGCTCCAGCCGAGCTTGTCCTTGATCTTGGCGGTGTCACGCGGGTGCTTGTTGACGAGCTCGTTCCACACCTCGCGGTGCTTCGTGATCAGGCGCTCGAGCACGATCGCCGGCTTCTCGCCGATCCGGAACTGATACGTGTCCGGAAACAGGTAGCCCTCGACGCTGTCGCCGGGGATCGCGTAGCGACCAAGAAACTCCTTGTCGCGCGCGAGTGCCTCGAGATCCTTGGCCGAGGCGACCTTCGCCTCGGCGAGGATGGCGAAGAACTCGAGCATCGTCTTGCCCTCGGGCAGCGTGACCTTCGTGGTCGCTTCCTTGACGCCCTTCGTCAGGATCTCGAGGACGTCCTCCGGCGTCCTGGTGTCGGCGATGAGGTACTTGCCCGGCTTCACGCCGGTGGTCTTGCCTTCCCACATCGCGTAGAGCCGGAACCACGTCGGCTTGTCGATCACGCCGCGATCCGCGAGGACGGCGGCCACCGACGGAAAGCTCATCCCGGTCTTGATCTCGACCTCGACGTCGATGCCCTTGCCGGCGTGCGCCTCGCCTGGATACGAGAGCGCGCGATGGATGAACCAGCCCGCGAGCGCGCTCACGATCACCAGCGAGCCGATCACGACGGCGAGCGCGGTCCGGAACGAACGCTTGGACATCGCGCGAACGTTAACCGGACCGGCGCTGCGCGTCGAGCCAACCCTGAAGGATGAGACACGCCGCCTGCTGATCGATGACCGTCTTGCGCTTTTCGCGCGACATGTCGGCCTCGATCAGGATGCGCTGCGCCTGCGCGGTGGTGAACCGCTCGTCCTGTTCGTGGATCGCGATCTCGGCCGGGATCTGCGCGCGCAAGATCGCCACGAACTCACCAACGCGGCGTGCGCGGTGACCAACACGACCTGACAGCTCGAACGGCATCCCCACGACGACGTCGGTGACAGCGTGCTCGACACACATCGCAACGACCGCACTGGCATCACCAGAATGGCCGACCCGTGCGAGCACGGTGAGCGGATGCGCCGCAATCTCGGCTTCGTCGGTCAGCGCGATGCCGATCGTCTTGCTGCCGACATCGAGGCCGAGTGCGCGCATCGCCGCAGTGTAGCGCGGGCCCGACGCCGGAAAAAAATCCGAAAAAAAAACGGCCCTCCAAGGGGGGGCCAAGGAGGGCCGGGGCGCAGATCGCAGGAGCTACTAGTTGCCTCAGGTGGGGGGGGAGACCAGCGGGATGAGGGGGAGGGAACCACCGGTCAACCACCGAGTCGAAACGTTGACTCCTGCGTCGCGCGTGTGAGCTGTTTGGTTGTCAACGAAACCCGGTGATCTCGGTTCCTGTTCCTTGGAGCCTCGAGCACCGCGTTCGGTTGCAAGTTTTCTGAGCAGAAACGGTGCCAGCTCGGTTTTCGCCGCCGGCGGGATCCAGGCGACCAGCAAACCAGCGGTTGCGACCGAGAACGGTGGCTAACAACCGACAAGATGTCGCGTCTGGCTACTGTCCCTGTCACCCGTGGTTCTCAGAGCTGGCGAGTCTGGTGGCCACCTACTGACTCGGCTTCGCCGATGATCACGATTCAAAAGGAGCGTCCAGCGCACGGCGCTGCGCTACGTTCGCCGCCAGATGCCAGACGAGCCCCCCGCCCCCAAGCTGCAAGTGCAGATCGATGACGACGTGTCGCAGGGGGTCTACTCGAACCTCGTGCTGGTCAACCACACCGAGAACGAGTTCGTCCTCGACTTCGCGTTCATCCAGCCGAGCAACGGGCGGGCAAAGGTCCGCGCCCGGGTGATCTCGTCGCCCCGCCACACCAAGCGCCTGCTCCACGCCCTCCAGAAGAACCTCGAACGCTACGAGGAGCGGTTCGGTACGATCGAGACCGGCAGCGACGACGACCCCGTCTTCCACTGAACGGGCGCGAGCTCGAGCTCCGTCCGCGGACGCTGGCCGCGGGCATCTGGTACGGGCTCGTGTACGGCCACGGAGCAGGTGTCGCCGGCGAGCTCGATCTGCGGCGTGCGCCTGCCGGATCCAGATCTCGGCCCGGCTGAACGCGTGGGTCACTCGACGTCAGGCGGATACGCGTAGCGCCGCTGCAGGCACACGCGCACGGCCTTGCCGCCGCGCTCGAACGGCTTGAACGTCCACTGCGCCGCGGCCGTCGCGACCGTCCTCGCGTACACGGCTGAGCTCGAGCGCTTGGTCGATATCGCGGTGATGGCTCCCTTCGGATCGACGCAGGCCTCGAGCCATACGGTCGCGCTCGCCTTCGCCCCGTCGACCGCGCTCCTCGTCGCGGCGTCGGGCGCGACCTCGAGGGAACCCGCCGCGAGATGCTTCGCGAGGGCCGCGCCTCGCACGGTCGGCACGCTCGCCTCGACCGCCACGCCCGACAGGCCCGCGAGCTTGCCGCGATACAGCAGCGGCGCGATCTCGACCCCCGGCGCGTGGACGAACGCACCCCCCTGCTCGCTCAGGCCCAGTCGTGCGAGGCAGCCAACCAGCCGCGGCAGCTTCGCGCGGTCGACCGTAACCTTGCCGCCGAACTCCTTCGCACACGCCGCCGAGTCGAACCACACGTGATAGAGGCGCAACGGCTTGGCGGCGACCTGCGCTCCGAACGCGCCGGCATCCTTGTTCGCGATCGCTTCGAGCACGGCGCGCCGAGCCTTCACGTCCTGCGGCGAGTCGTCGGCATGCCCAGGAGCCGCGAGTGCGACGAGGCAGCCGAGGAGTGCGAGCGAGCGCATCGGGGTTCGTCAGTTCTCGCGGACCAGCTTGTCATGCATGCCGGACTTCTTCTGATCCACGAGGTGGAGGATTCCGACTTCGACCGCCGACACCACACCGCTCGCGGTGAACACGTGGAACGGGACGTCGAGCGCGCAGGTCATGGCGCGGACGACGACGGCGCGGTTCATCCGTCGAGCGTATCGCGATTTGCCTAGACCACGGCGCCTTCCGTGATCTCGAGCGTTCCGCGATCGAGATCCAGCACGCTGATCGCACCGAACGGGACCGGCTGGTTGCGTGTGCCGTGACCGACCGGCGCACCCACCGCGACGGGCGAGCCCGCGGCATCCAGCCGCTCGAGGATCACCGCGAGGGCCGCGGCCGGATCATCGACGAGGGCCAACGGATCTGCGCAGCGCGTCAGATCGCCGATCACGAAGGCGGCGGGCTTCGCGAGCTCCCCGGTGAGCAGGAGCTGCGTCAGGTAGCGATCGAGCTCGTACGGCTTCTCGCCGACCTCCTCGAGCAGCGCGATCGCGCCATCGAACGGCAGTTGCCAGGGCGTGCCGACGAGGACCGAGGCCATGGTCAGGTTCGCCGCGACCAGGGGACCGCGATGGGTGCCGTGTCCGTGCGCGGTCAACGACCACGGCAGCACGCCGGCGGGCGCCGGATCCGTGAGCATCGCGATCAGCTGCGCGACCTCGGCCTCCGCGAGCTCGCCGAGCTGCACGATCATCGGGCCGTGGATGCCGCGAACGCCGGCCTGATATGCCCACGACAGGAGCGCCGTCGCATCGGAGAATCCGACGATCGGTTTCGGATCCTTGCGCAGCAGATCCGGATCGATCCGCGACAGGATCCGCATCAGGCCGTACCCGCCGCGGGCGAGGACGATCGCGCGGACGTCGGGATCCGCGAGCATCGCATTTAGCTCCGCGGCGCGCGCATCGTCCGTGTTGGACAGGTAGCGCGCGACGTCGGCCGCGCGCGGTGAGGTCAGGGTCGGCGCGAGCTTGATCCGGAAGGCATCGCCGAGCCGCGCGAGGCCCCGCGCGAGGCCCTCCGGGTTCACCGGACCTGCGGGCGCGATGATGCCCAGCGTCTGGCCGCGAGCGATTCGCGGCGGGAGGAGCGGTCTCACCGCTTCTTCTTGCGCTTCTTGACGGTGCTCGGCATTCCCGGCTGTGTCGTCCGCAGATCCTCGGGCTCGTCGTCGCCGTCGGAGGCCGCGGCCAGCGGACCACTGCCGCCCATGTCGAGTCCGAGCGCGGCCGGATCGATCGCTTCCATCATCATCGTCTGCTTGCCGTCGTCGACCACGGCGTGCTCGCCGGTCGTGCTCATCGCCGGGATCTCGTCGCTCTTGCGCGTGAGCCGCTCGAGCGTCTCCTGATCGATCGCGTTCATCACCTTGGTCGCGCCGGGATCGTCCTCTGCGACCGCGGGGGTGGCGATCGTCGCGGGCTCGGCGGGCTCGGCGGGCCTCGGCTCCACGATCGTCTGCGAGCGCGGGCGCACCGTGACCGGCTTGACCCGCATGCTGATCGGCGGCTCCTCCGGCAGCGCGACGCGCGCCTTCCACCACGACTGCCGTGCCTCGTCGGCGAGCACGGGAGCGACGACCATGCCCGGCACGCGCTCCGAGCCGCCGACCTGCTCGTGGATCGCCATCACCATGGCATCGAGCGTGACGCCGTCGTCGGTGGCGATCGAGATCGCGGTCCCGACCGGCATCGGCGCGGGAGTCTCGACATAGCCAGTGCTCGGCCGGACCTGGGTCAGCTTGACCCGGCGCCCGAGCGACAGGCCGCGGTACGTGAGGTCGACGAAGCTCTCGATCATCGGAGCCTGAAGGTACCACGTCGGTGTATGACTCCGCCCGTGGGCCTCCTCGATCGACTTCGTTCGCTTCGCGGGCCCATCCCCGACGACGATCTCGCGGGCCGGACCGACGCGCTCGTGGTCCACGGCAACGAGTTCGGGTTCGATCCGTTCGGACTCTCGAAGGACTCGCTCAAGACGGTCACTCGCGTCGCGAGCTGGCTTTATCGCAACTACTTCCGGGCGACCGCGTTCGGGATCGAGAACATCCCGGCGACGGGCCGCGCGATCCTGGTGGCAAACCACTCGGGGCAGCTCCCGTTCGACGGCATGGTGATCGGAGCGGCGACCTTCCTCGAGCCGGCTCAGCCACGCCTCGTGCGCTCGATGGTCGAGTACTTTGTCCCGACGGTGCCGTTCGCTTCGTATCTGTTCTCGCGCTGGGGGCAGATCACCGGGACGCCCGAGAACTGTCGTCGCTTGCTCGCCGCCGAGGAGATGGTGCTCGTGTTTCCCGAGGGCGCGCGCGGGATCTCGAAGGACTTCTCGAAGCGCTACCAGCTGGCAGAGTTCGGCAAGGGCTTCCTCCGGCTCGCGCTCGAGATGCAGTGCCCGGTGATTCCCATCGCCGTGATCGGAGCGGAGGAGCAGGCGCCCGCGATCAATGTGAAGTCGATCGCGAAGCTGCTGCGCATCCCGTCGTTCCCGGTGGTGCCATATCCGCCGTTCGTGCCGGTCGTGCCGCTCCCGGTGAAGTACCGGCTCTACTTCGGCGAGGCGATGACATTCACGGGCGATCCCGACGATGACGATGATGTACTCGACGGTCAGGTCAACCAGGTGCGAAGCCGGATCCAGTCGATGATCCAGGTCGGATTGCGTGAGCGAGAACACGTCTTCTGGTGACAGCATGGGTGGCCCGACGGAGCGCTCGCTCCCGCGGCTGCGCAAGGTCGTGATCACCGGCATCTCGGGCCGGCTGGGTCGGATCGTGGCGCGTCGCCTTCACCATGATCTCGAGTGGCAGATCGTCGGACTCGATCGCCGGCCGATGCCAGGCCGGCCCAAGGACATCGAGCATCATCAGGTCGACCTGCGCAGCAAGAAGGCGCGCGACATCTTCCGCGTCGGCGACGTCGATGCGCTGATCCACCTCGGCGTGATGCACGATCCCCGGGCGCGGGCCGCCGAGCTGTACTCGTGGAACATCGCCGGCACGACGAAGCTGCTCGAGTATTGCCAGGCGTATCGCGTGCCCAAGGTCGTGCTGCTGTCGTCGGCGAACGTCTACGGTCCGCGCCCCGACAACCCGCAGTTCCTGACCGAGGACGCCCCGCTCCTCGCATCGCAACGGTTCCCGCAGATCCGCGACCTCGTCGAGATCGATCACCTGGTGTCGACGTTCCTGTGGCGTGCGCAGAACGTCGAGACCGTGATCTTGCGCCCGGTCCACATCGTGGGTCCGGTCCACAACGCGCCGTCGAACTACCTGCGGCTCCACCGCCCACCGATCCTGCTCGGCTTCGATCCGATGGTCCAGCTCATCCACTATCAGGACATCGCGGACTCGATCGTCGCCGCGCTGTCGCCGGGCCGGCGCGGCATCTACAACATCGTCGGCCCCGGTGAGGTGCCCCTGTCGGCGATCCTGTCCGAGCTCGGTCGCGAGCCGGTGCCGATCCCTCACCCGTTCGCCAAGCCGCTCCTGTCGCTCGCCTTCAAGCTGGGCATCTCGAGCTTCCCGGTGGCCGAGCTCGACTTCATTCGATACGTCTGCATGGTCGATGGCCGACGCGCCGCCGCCGAGCTCGGATTCCGCGCGCGCTACAGCCTGCGCGATACGATTCACGCGGTCGACGAGCCCGTCTAGATCCCGTGTCCGTCACCACCAAACCGATCGATTGTGCTCGGGTTTGCCGTGGCGCGGCGATACAGGGAGTGTGGCCCGGTGTTCACACCCGCCGGGAGCGAACACCCCGAAGGTGGGATACGCGTCGTGCGCACCGCGAGCATCCATGTGGGGGGTGTGCAAGTCAGAGCGGCTGGCCTGGCGATATTCCGGGCATTTTTGTCAGTCTTTCGTCGCCGGTTCCCAACAGATCGAGCCGGCGTGTCCAAACGTTGATGCAATCTCCAGCAGTTCGATCCCGCTGCCACGCTGGCACGACCAATGCTTCTGTCCCCGGATACCGCACGCCCCTCAAAGGAACCGACCTCCCATGAAGAAGCTCTTGTCCCCCCTCGTTCTCGCCCTGGCGCTGGTCTCGACCCTGACCGGCTGCGAGCTCTATTTCGGTGAAGGGGACGGTGGCGATGACCACTGGACCTACTGCGCCAACGATGGCTACTACGTCTGTGATGGCGACGACTGCGACTGGGCAGGCGCGCGCTGTCCGGATGAGCCGGGCTACACGTGTGAGTCGGACCGGGAGTGCGCCGCGGGTTGCTACTGCAGCACTGATGGCGTCTGCGAGGAAGCGGGCTTCTGCAACCGCGACAGCGACTGCCCCGACGGCTTCAGCTGTGACGAGGCGCGCTCGTCGTGCGTCCCCGATGGCTGCTCGGCCGACGCGGACTGCAACGCCGGCGAGTACTGCTCGCCCGAGGGTACGTGCACCGCGAGCTGCGTGTGCACCACCGATGCGGAAGCACAGGCGCAGGGCTTCGGCTTCTGCGACGAGGCGCGCGGCACCTGCGAGCCGACTCCGCTGACCGGTAGCTGCGTCGGCGCCATCACCTGCAACACCGCCGAGCCGGTGTGTGCGGCTGGCCAGGTCGCCCTGATCACCGACGGTTGTTACACGGGTGGCTGCTCGGACATCGCCGCCTGTGACATCGCCCCGGCATGCGAGTCGCGCCAGCACGAGGCCGACTGCCTCGGTGTCAGCGCCGCCTGCACCTCGGTCTACTACGGCATCAACTGCACCAACAGCGGTGGCACGGCGTGCCAGCCCGGCATGGGCGACACGAGCTGCGTGTGCCAGAGCTTCCAGTTCGCCGAGTGCCGCACGCGAGTCAACGCGATGATGGTCTACCCGACCTCGGACGGCGGCTTCGTCGACGTGTTCGCGACGCACTGAGCGACAGGCTGCGGTAGCTGACCACCGGGTCGTCCGAAAGGACGGCCTGGTTTTTTCGTTTCGGGTAGGCTCGCGCCATGGGCTTCCAGTTCGCCGAGACGATGTCGGGGACGTTCGAGCTGGACGCGCAGCCGGGCAAGACGCACCCGTTCAAGTTCGAGATCACCGCCCAGGCGAAGTCGACACGGGCTCACCTGCGCGACGGCAAGGCCGAGGTCCGGGGCGTGCTCTCCGCGGCGCCGCTCGCCGCCTCGACCGACGTCGAGGGCACGATCACGATCCGCCCGATCGGGCAGCGGATCATTCGCTACGAGCTGGCGTTCGTCGGCGATGACGGCCGGGGCTACGAGCTGATCGGCCAGAAGGACATCCGGCTGCGCTCGCTCCGGCACTCCTTCACGCACCTACCCGCCGAGATCCTCGACGAGGACCACCGCCGCGTGGCGACCTGCGAGACCACGTTCGACCTCAAGAACGACTGGTGGAGCTTTGTCCGCAGCTTCCGCCCGCTGCGCACGGTCTAGAGGCGCAACGCCCGTGAGGCACCTAGAGCTGGGCCATGATCACAACGAACCCGATGACGATCGCCAGAAGAAGCAGCGCTACCAGGTTCGCGGTCACGGAACGTGGCGCCTGTTGGGTGGCGACGAGCTCGACCTCTAACTGACGACGCTCGTGCTCGACCTCCGCAAGCTCGTGCCCCACTCCATCGGCGCGAGCCCGGGCGCGCTCGACGTCCGCTTGGAGAGCATCAGCGCGGGCAATGGCGGCATCGTGGTCGCTGCGAAACGTCACGAGATCCACCATGCTGGGTTTGCGCGGCCGGCCCCGCAAGCGGCTCGTCGCGTCACCGTGAGCCCTCCGCAACCACGACCAGTGCGATGCTCGCGATGAGTAACGCGAGGAGCACGAGGAACGAGATGACCGGGTGCACAGGTGTGTGTCCGAGTGACAACGCGATTCGGCGCTGGGGCGCGGCGGCGAGCTCGGCCTTGAGGCGGTCCCGTTCCGATTTGATGTCGTCGAGCTGGCCCTTCGCTCGGTCCGCTCGTTCGCGCTCGGAAGCGGATTTCGCTTCGAGGGCATCCCCACGGGCAAGGGCAGAAGCGTGATCGTCGCGGACCGTCCTCAGAGCGGCAAGCATAGGTTCGCGCTACTCACGCGCAAGAGCGAAACACCGTCGAGCTACGTGGCAGCGGGGCCAGGTACCCCGCCTAACCACGATTTCCGCGTCCGGAAGCCCTGCGATCTGGGAGGCGTCTGGACCTGGCGCGTGTGGTAAGACGCATCCTCGACATGGGATTTCTACAAAAAGTCTTCGGCAACAAGAACCAGCGCGAGCTGAAGAAGCTGCAGCCCATCGTCGATCGCATCGCGAGCTTCGAGCCTGCGATGAAGAAGAAGAGCGAGGACGAGCTCAAGGCGATGACGCCCGAGTTCAAGCGCCGCGTCGAGAAGGGTGAGTCGCTCGATTCGATCCTGCCCGAGGTGTTCGCGCTCGTCCGCGAGGCCGGCGTCCGCCGCCTCGGCATGCGGCACTACGACGTCCAGATGGTCGGCGGGATCATGCTCCACCAGGGCAAGATCGCCGAGATGCGAACCGGTGAGGGCAAGACCCTCGCCGCGACGCTGCCGACCTATCTCAACGCGCTGACCGGCAAGGGCGTCCACGTCGTCACCGTCAACGACTACCTCGCCAAGCGCGACGCCGAATGGATGGGCCGGCTGCACGGCTACCTCGGCCTGACCACCGGCGTGATCGTCCACGGCCTCGACGACTTCGAGCGCCAGCGCAACTACAACTGCGACATCACGTACGGCCAGAACAACGAGTTCGGTTTCGACTACCTCCGCGACAACATGAAGATGGCCCCGGACCGGATGGTCCAGCGCGGCCTCAACTACGCGGTCATCGACGAGGTCGACTCGATCCTCATCGACGAGGCGCGTACCCCCCTCATCATCTCCGGCTCCGCCGAGGAGTCCGGCGAGCTCTACGTCAAGATCGACCGCATGATCCCGCGCCTCAAGCGCGAGGTCGATTACACCGTCGACGAGAAGGCGCACTCCGCCATGCTCACCGACGACGGCGTCGAGAAGATGCAGGAGCTGCTCGAGGTCGAGAACCTGTACGACGCGAGCAACATCCTGCTCGTTCACCACGTCCAGAACGCCCTCCGCGCGCACACGCTGTACAAGCGCAACGTCAACTACCTGATCGACGCCGAGAACAAGGTCGTCATCATCAGCGAGGACACCGGCCGCGCGATGCCCGGCCGCCGCTGGTCCGATGGTCTGCACCAGGCGATCGAGGCGAAGGAAGGCGTCACCGTCGAGGAGGAGAACCAGACCCTCGCGACCGTGACGTTCCAGAACTACTTCCGCCTCTACAACAAGCTGTCCGGCATGACCGGCACCGCCGACACCGAGGCGGCCGAGCTCCACCAGATCTACAAGCTCGACGTCGCGGTCATCCCGACCAACAAGCCGATGGTTCGCAAGGATCACCCGGACCTCGTCTACAAGAACGAGGCAGGCAAGTTCCGCGCGGTCGTGATCGACGTCGAGGATTGCTACAAGCGCGGCCAGCCGGTGCTCGTCGGTACGGTCTCGGTCGAGAAGTCCGAGGTCGTCGCGAATCTCTTGAAGGCCAAGGGCCTGCCGTTCAACGTCCTCAATGCCAAGCAGCACCAGCGTGAGGCCTCGATCGTCGCGCAGGCCGGCCGCAAGGGCGCGATCACGATCGCGACCAACATGGCAGGTCGCGGTACCGACATCATCCTTGGCGGCAACCCCGACGCGATGGCCAAGGACGCGCTCGCCGAAGAAAAGGCGAAGCTCGCCGAGTCCGCCGACGGCGCACAGGCCGCCACGGGCGACGAGGCCGACGGCACCGAACCCTACCGCGGCTCGAGCGAGCCGGCGTTCGACGAGGACAAGCGCCTCGTCGAGCTGAGCGCCGAGTACAAGGAGCAGTGCGATGCCGAGCGCGAGGTCGTGCTCGCCGCGGGTGGCCTCAAGATCGTGGGCACCGAGCGCCACGAGTCACGCCGCATCGACAACCAGCTCCGCGGTCGCGCAGGCCGCCAGGGCGATCCGGGCAGCTCGCGGTTCTACCTGTCGCTGCAGGACGATCTGCTCCGCATCTTCGGCCTCGACAAGATGACGGGCCTCATGGAGCGGCTCGGTCTCGAAGAGGATGTCCCGATCGAATCGCCGATGGTGACGCGCTCGATCGAGGGCGCGCAGAAGAAGGTCGAAGGCCGCAACTTCGATCAGCGCAAGAACGTCCTCGAGTACGACGACGTGATGAACCAGCAGCGCAAGACGATCTACGCGCTGCGCAGGCAGATCCTCGACGGTCGCTATCACCGCGAGCCCACGGACGCCGAGAAGGCGGCGGGCATCACGCCCGAGCCCGTGACGTCGTCGGGTGACTGGACGGTCGAGGCGCTGTCGCCGGGTCTGGCGAAGCAGCTCGGCGAGATGGTCGACGCGGTCCGCGCAAAGATCAAAGTCCGCGACGAGAACGCGGCGCTCGGTCAGGACACCGGCGACATGCGTCCGGGCTGGAAGGTTCTGCAGCGCGAGATCTGGGTCCAGTTCGGAGCGCTGCTCGATCTCGAGAAGCGCTACGACGACAAGCGTCAGGAGCTGCTCGACTATGCGACCAAGACGGTCGCCGCGTCGCAGATCCAGCAGCGCGAGCGGCTCTATGACTCCGCCGATGCGCGGATGGCGTCGATCATCGAAACCGTGCTGTCGGCCGAGAAGGGCGACGACGAGTGGGACTGGGACGAGCTCGAGGACGCACTCCAGGAGCAGTTCCAGGCGCAGTCGGATATCCAGCCGGGAACTCCCGACGAGGTCGCGGCGCAGGTGTGGCCCGTGATCGAGGAGACCCTCGCGGAGCGGGAGCAAAAGTTCGGCGAGGTCAACGGTGGCGACAAGGCGCGCGGCCGGACCTGGCTCATGTACTTCCAGCGCACGTTCTGGCTCGAAGAGATCGATCAGCAGTGGATCGAGCACCTCAAGACCATGGATGCCCTGCGCGAGGGCATCGGCCTCCAGGGCTACGGTCAGAAGGATCCGAAGAAGGAGTACAAGCGGATCGGCTTCGACATGTTCTCCGAGATGATGGGGCGCATCCAGGCCAACGCGATCGGCAAGCTGTTCAAGGTCCAGCTCGAGAAGAAGCCCGAGAACGTCCCCGTCATCCAGGAGAAGGAGCGGGAGATGGAGGAGCGCGGCGTCTCCGGCAAGTCCGAGGACGAGACCGACGGGCAGGACGCCGGCGACGGAGCGGCACAGCGCAGGCCCCAGCGTCGCTCGCAGGGCGGCATGGCTCGCGCCGATGGCGGCGGAGAGCCAAAGGGCGAGACCGTGCGCCGCGAGAAGCCGAAGGTCGGGCGCAACGATCCGTGTCCGTGCGGCTCCGGGAAAAAGTACAAGAAGTGTCACGGCAAGGATGAAGAGGCCGCGGCCACCGAGTAGCGGCACTCGCTAGCGCGATGCGTCAGGCGTGATCTGACGACACGCCGATGGATCTTGGTCGAGCGCGCGTGGATACTGCGGCGACCTATGCGCATCGGCGTCCCCAAAGAGATCAAGACTCAAGAGTTCCGCGTCGGCATGACCCCTTCGGGAGTCGCAACGCTCACCGCACGTGGTCACACCGTGCTCGTCGAGCAGGGAGCGGGCCTCGGCTCGTCGATCCCGGACGAGGCGTACCTCAAGGCAGGCGCGCAGATCGTTCCGACCAAGGAAGAGGTCTGGGGCGCGGACATGGTGGTCAAGGTCAAGGAGCCGATCGCGCCCGAGTTCGCGCTGATGCGGAAGGACTTGCTGCTGTTCACGTACCTCCACCTCGCGGCCGCGGCGGAGCTCGGCAAGGAGATGCTGAACCGCGGCGTCAACGGCGTGGCGTACGAGACGATCGAGCCCTCCCCGGGTGACCTCCCGCTGCTGACACCGATGAGCGCGGTCGCCGGCCGGATGTCGGTGCAGGCGGGCGCGACCTATCTCGAGCGCATGCGCGGCGGCAAGGGCGTGCTCCTCGGCGGCGTGCCGGGCGTCAAGCGCGGCCGCGTCACCGTGATCGGCGGCGGCGTCGTCGGTGCGAACGCGGTCAAGATGGCCGTCGGTCTCGGCGCCAATGTCACGGTGCTCGACGTCAATCTGAAGACGCTCGCGTACCTCGATGACATCTACGCCGGGCGCGTCTCTACCCAGTACTCCGATCCGCTCAGCATCGAGAAGGCGGTCCTCGAGAGCGACCTCGTGATCGGCGCCGTGCTGCTTCCGGGTGCACGCGCACCGCGGCTCGTCACCGAGAAGATGGTCAAGGAGATGGAGCCGGGCTCGGTGATCGTCGACGTGTCGATCGATCAGGGCGGCTGCGTCGAGACGGCGCGCGCGACCTATCACGACAACCCGACGTACGTCGTTCACGACGTCATCCACTACATGGTCGCGAACATGCCGGGCGCGGTGCCCCGGACCTCGACCTACGCGCTGACCAACGCGACGATCAAGTACGTGGTCAAGCTCGCCGACCTCGGCCTCGAGAAGGCGATCCTGGACACCCCGCACATCGAGAGCGGGCTCAACACGTACAAGGGCGGCGTCCCCCATCGGGCGGTCGCAGAGGCCCTCGGCCTGAAGCACGAAGCCTTCCGCCCCTAGCTGGGAACCCCAGTGATTCTAGCAGCCTGCGGCGACGAGCATCGCACGAGGTTTTCGGGAACAATTGCCGGGTGGGGACAGGTAGACAACCACACAGCATGATGGCAGCTCGCGAGAAGCGCGCGGAATTCGAGCGACAGGCGCTCGTCCATACCGACGCGCTGTACGGCGCGGCCTACCGGCTGACGCGCAATCCACGCGACGCCGAGGACCTCGTCCAGGACGCGCTGCTCCGGGCGTACCGGTTCTGGGACTCGTTCGAGCAGGACTCCAACTGCAAGGCGTGGCTCCTGCGCATCGTCACGAACACGTTCATCAACGAGTATCAGCGCAAGAAGCGCAGCCGCGAGGTGCTCGACGCGGCGACCGCGGAGCAAGACACCACCGATGGCGTGCTCGTCCACGCCGATGCGAGCGATCGCCAGTCGCCTGAACGCGCGCTCCTCGATCGCAGTGTGTCCGATGACGTCCAGCGCTCGCTCGATGCGCTACCTGACGATTTCCGCACCGCCGTCGTGCTGTGTGACGTTCAAGGCCTGTCGTACAAAGAGATCGCGGAGATCATGCAGACACCGGTCGGCACCGTGATGAGCCGACTGTTCCGCGGCCGCAAGCTGCTCGCTGCCGCGCTCCGCGAGTTCGCGACGACGCACGGCTACGTGCGTGACGAACCGGCGAAGATTGCCGACCCCAAGGACAAGACGATCGACCTCGACGCGTACCGCGCGCAGAAATCGCGGGAGGGTTCTTCATGAATCTCTGTGCAAGCATCGACACACTCTCGATGGCCTACCTCGACGATGAGCTCGCAGCGGAAGAGCGGCGCGAGGTCGAGCTCCACCTGGTCGACTGCGCGGGGTGCAAGCAGCACCTCGAAGCCGAGCGTGCGGACCTCCAGCTCCTGCGGACGGCGCTCGTGCCGCCGCCCGCACCGGATACGGTCAAGGCGCGGATCACGCGCACGCTCGACACCGAGGATCAGCGGATCGCCCTCGCTGGTCGCAAGCGGTGGGCGCGGTTCGTCCTGCCCGGCACCGCGGTAACGGCCGCTGCGGCCGCGCTGCTCCTGTTCGTCGGCGTCGGCATGAAGCAGCCGGATACCCGCGCGATCGCGACGGTGACCCACGAGGTCGTCCGCCAGCAGACGCGCCCCCTGCCCCTCGAGGTCCAGGGCGCCAGCACCGGCCCGTGGCTGCGCGAACATCTCGCACCCGTCGAGCCCCCGCAGTTCGCCGAGCCGGGGATCGAGCTGGTCGGAGCCCGCGCCACGGCCGTCCAGGGCCATGACGCCGCACTCCTGCGCTACCTCGTCAACGTCGGGATGAATCGCGTGTCGCTGACCGCGGTGCTCATCGTCGATGTCCGGGAGGGCATCCTGAGCGGCGGAGAGGCCGTCCGGATCGGCAACCTGACGCTCCACCTCGCCGACGCCGAGGGCCAGCCGGTGGTCACCTACGTCGACGACAACCGCATCGGGTACGTGTTCACGTCCGAGCGGATGACCATGAAGGAGCTGCTCTCGATCGTGGTGACGTCGGACTTGATCGGTCGCGCCCAACAACAGCTGCGGTAGGTCGGGTATCATACCGGCGGGGCATGAACCGACGCATCCTGCTGATCGACGCCGATCCCGGATTCTTCCAGACCCTGAGCGACACGCTCAGCCGGTACGCGTTTGACGTAGTCAACGAAGCGGATCCCGACCAGGCGCTCCTGCTCGCCGGCGCCGCGCCGCCCGCGCTGCTGATCGTCGGAGTCGACGAACCCGACAAGCACGGGTTCAAGGTCTTCCAGAAGTGCAAGAAGGGCAGCCTCGCGAAGGTCCCGATCATGCTCGTCACCTCGTCGGTGACGGCCGAGAGCTTCGCAAAGCACCGCGGCCTCAAGACGCACGCCGACGAGTACGTCGACAAGCGCACGATTGCGGGTGACCAGCTCCTAAAGAAGCTCGATGCGCTGGTGACGCTCGGCGATCCGCTGGTCGAGGACAGCCTCGATATCCCGGTCGAGATGGAAGACATCCCGATGGGCGATGACGGGGACATGGTCCTCGAAGAAGAGCTCGGCGCCGATGATGCCGGCGGAGACTTCGGCGATGATCCGCACTCCCCGCTGTCGATCAGTGGCGCTGCGAACCTCGTCGACGATCCGCACCTGGAACCGGCCGCGGTCGAATCGCGACGCGTCGACTCGATGGTCGATTCCGACATCGAGGATGCGTTCGGCGGCCTGCTCGGCGACGACTACGTCGAGCCCGCGGCCTTGCAGACGGCCGCACCGTTCGAAGAGCCCGAGCTCGAAGCGGCCCCGATCCCCGAGCCGGTTCCCGAGCCGATGAGCGAGCTTGCAGCGGAGGTCGATGCCGTGCCCGAGCGGATGGGCGAGGCCACGTTGCCGCCCCCGTTCAGCAACGAGCCCGCGACGACCTTCGGCTCCGCACTGGTCGAGGAGGCCGTGCCCGGCGCGATCCACGACGGTGGGCTGTCGGCAGCAGAAGACATCAACGAGTTCGATAATCCGGACGAGCAGTCGACGCGCGGGCCCGATCAGCTCGCGGAGGGTCTCGGCGACCAGCTCCGTGACGCGGCTCGCGCCGAGCTCGTACCGATCGAGGAGCCCGCCGACTTCGCGAATGAACAAGCACCTGTCGTGCAGGCGGAGGAGTCCGAGGAGGCCGACCGCGGCGAGCGCACCCGGGTCTCGACCGGGTACGAGTCGTCGCCAGCGACCCAGCTCGACGACATGGACCTGCAGCCGCTCGACGAGGACGCGCTGATCGACGAAGGCGTGCTCGCGGAGGCCGGCGAGGACAGCGCCGTCCCCGAGCCGGTTCCGCACGTCAACGTGCGCGAGCGCGATCCCGATCCGGCTCCCGAGCCCGCGCGGCCCAAGTTTATCGAGAATTCGACGGGCACCAACATCGGCGCCGCACCCGCGCCCGCGGCAACCCCGCCGGCGGGCACCCGGACCACGGCCGTGCTCAACGTCGTCGACCTCGGGCTCGATCGGATCGCGCAGGATGCGGATCGCGACCAGTCCGGGCTCCACGATCGGCGCGAGCTGCGCAAGATCAACGAGCTCGAGCGGCAGCTGGCTCAGCTCAAGACCGAGCTCGAGCGCACGCGCGCGACCGCCGAATCGACGACCCGCACCGGGGGTCGCGAGGGCGAGTTCCTCAAGCTCCGCGAGAATCTGCTGACGCATCAGAAGGACATCCAGAAGGCGAAGGACGAGCTCGCCGCGCGCGATCGCGCACTCGCCGATGTTCAGGAGCGCCTCGGCCAGGTCCAGCAGACAAAGGCGGCGCTGGAAGCAAAGAGCCTCGAGCTCGAGCAGCGCGCCGCGACAGATTCGAGTCGGGTCGCGGCGATCGAGGCACGCGAGCGCGCCCTGACCGCGCAGCTCGCGACCGTACAACAGGAGCTGTCACACACGAGGCAGACCGCCGACAACGCCGAGACCGTGCGTAACCAGCTCGAGCGCGACGTCGCGAACGAGCGCGCGCTGCGCGCATCGAGTGCGTCGGATGCCGAGCGCTCTCTCCGCGTCGAGCGCGAGCAGATGATCGCACGTCACCAGGGCGAGCTCGCCACGCTGCGTGCCGGCGCTGTCGACGCCCAGGAGCAGGTCCTCGCCGCGCTGCGGATGGAGCTCGAGGCGGTACACACCGCGTCGCTCGGCGCCGCCACCGACGCGGGACGCCGGGAGATCGCGATCGAGGCGGAAGCCGCGGTCACCCAGCTCGAGCAGCGTCAGGCCACCGACCTCAAGCGGATCGCGGACGGGCACGCCGCGCTGCTCGCGCAGAAGGCAGCCGAGACCGAGCAGCTCGAGGACGAGCACGTCGCCGCGCTCGCGCAGAAGTCGGTGGAGATGCAGCGGCTCATCGACGCGCTCGCTGCGGCGCAGACGCAGAAGTCGGCCGAGCTGCAGCGGCTCGGCGACGAGAGTTCCGGCAAGATCGTGCGCCTCGCTGCCGAGCGCGACGCTGCGATCGAGAAGGCTCGCGCCGAGGCGCAGCGTGCGGCCGAGGAAGCTCGCGCCGAGGC
>JAYUYE010000696.1:0-3682 GCA_043752985.1 Myxococcales bacterium | reverse complement strand
CGCCGGGCGGCACCACATCGGTCTCGTACGGTTGGGACAGTAACTGCCCCGACGGGCGCGCGGAGCGGGGCAAGGGCGTCAATACCTGGCTCTGGGAGTGGGCGAGGTTGCTGACCTGGCTACTCTCGTGCCGCTGGCGCCTCATCCCGCTGTCGTCGGCGCCAGCCATCGCAGCGATCTCGGCGGTCGGCTGGCGGAACTTGACCGAGAACTCGCCGGAGTTCGTCACCGGCGAGCCGGATGCGAGCAGCGGCTCGTTGAAGGCGGCCTCGAGAATATCGGCGCTCGCGCGGCCCTTGCTGCTGACTTCCTGGAGCAGCTTCTTGCGCGCGGTGATGTGCGACTCGAACGTCGCCTGCATGTACTTGGCGATGATGTCGTTGCGACCGCCGTACTTGTGCTCGCGGAGGACTTCTTCGAGGTCGTGCGCCATCTCCTTCGCGGTCGAGTAGCGATCTGCCGGGTTGCGCTCGAGCGCCTTCATCACGATCTTGTCGAAGTCTGCCGGGACGTCGCCGTTGACCTCGGATGGCTTGGCGATCTTGTTCTCGAGCACCTGCTTCATCGTGTCGGTGTCGTTGCCGCCCTTGAACAGACGACGCAGCGTCAGCGACTCCCACAGCACGCAGCCGAGCGACCAGATATCACTGCGGCGATCACCAGCGTCGCCCTTGAGCTTCTCGGGCGCCATGTAGCTGAACTTGCCCTGCACCTTCGCGCGCGGACCGGCGGCGCTCGTGGCCTTCGCGACACCGAAGTCGACGAGCTTCACCTGGCCGTTGTAGAGGACGACGATATTGCCGAGCGAGACGTCGTGGTGCACGAGCTCGATCGCCTCGCCCGCCATTGTTCGCAGCTCGTGCGCGGCCTCGAGACCCTCGGCAGCGTCGGAGACGAGCCGCGCCGTCGAGAGCGGATCGAGCCGCTTGCCCTCGCGACCCGCGCGCAGCACGGCGAGGAGCGGCTCGCCCTCGAGGTACTCCATCGCGATGAAGTAGCGACCCTCGGCCTCACCGAGGTCGTAGATGTCGACGACGTTGGGATGCTTGAGCATCGCCGCCATCCGCGCCTCTTCCAGCAGCATGTCGACGAACGACTTCTGCGTGGCGAGGTTCGCGTGGACGAGCTTGACGACGACGAGCTTCTCGAACCCGGCGGGGCCGCGCTGGATTGCCAGCTGGACCTCGGCCATGCCCCCCTGGCCGATCTGGGTGATCAGCTCGTACCGTCCAAGCCTGGACGGGCGAGGGCCGCTAGGCTCCCCCAAAGAAGTCACGTTCAGAGTGTAGCGCACCGTGCGTTTCCTCAGGCGCCGCTTGGGGTCACTAACGTGTGGGTATGTCGCTCACTCGAGGTCGGGGCCTTCGTGGCGGCTCCGGGAGCCGCTGCGCCGCTGCCCGAGTGTCTGGCGGCCGCCGAGGGCCGGTTTCCGGCGATCCACGTCGGGGGGCGATGCCTGCAACGCGCCGATCTCCCTGGTCGATCTGGAGCTGCTTTCAGCGTGAGCTGACCATCGCGATCGCCGGCCGCTGGTATCGCGCTAGTACGAGTTGTATTTCTGGAGCGGAGCGACCCGCAGATCATCGCGCTTCGCGACCGCGATCGCTTCGAGGGCGGCGCGCGCACCGCGCAACGTCGTTTGATACGCGATGTTGTTCATCAGCGCGGCGCGGCGAAGCGACTGGCTGTCCTGGATCGCCTGCATGCCCTCGGTCGTGTTGATGACGAGCTGGACTTCGTGGTTGTCCATCGCATCGACGCAGTGGGGTCGACCCTCGGCCACCTTGTTGATACCGCGAACCTCGAGACCGCGCTCGCGCAGGTAGCTCGCGGTGCCGTGCGTCGCGAGCAACGTGAAGCCGAGGTTGACGAGGCGGCGCGCGATCTCGACCGCACCCGGCTTGTCCTGCTCGCGCACCGAGAGGAACGCGGTCCCCTCGGTCGGAAGCTTGCCTCCGGCGGCGATCCAGCTCTTCATGAACGCGCGTGCGAAGTCGGAGTCGATGCCCATCACCTCGCCGGTGGAGCGCATCTCGGGACCGAGGATCGTATCGACGCCCTCGAACTTCACGAACGGGAACACGACCTCCTTGACGGAGACGTGGCGTGGCTCGACCTCGCCGTTCGGGAACGCGTCGAGCTCGGCGAGTGTCTTTCCGGCCATCACCTTCGCCGCGATCTTCGCGAGCGGCTTGCCGATCGCCTTGCTGACAAACGGGATCGTCCGCGACGCGCGCGGGTTGACCTCGATGACGTAGACATCGCCGTCGAGAATAGCGAACTGCGTGTTCATCAGCCCGACGACGCCGAGCTCGGTCGCGAGCATGCGAGCCTGGCGCTTGACCTCGTCGATGAGATCCGCCGGCAGCGAGTACGGCGGCAGTGCGCACGCCGAGTCACCCGAGTGGATGCCGGCCTCCTCGATATGCTCCATCACGCCGCCGACGATCACGGCGCCGGTCTTGTCGGCCACTACATCGACGTCGAGCTCGACCGCGTCCGCGAGGAACTCGTCGATCAGCAGCGGAAAGCCGACGGTAGCGGACTCGTCCTGGCCGACACCGCTGCGCGCGGCGGTCGCTCCGCCGAGCACGCGTGCGAAGTAGTCCTCGAGCCCGCGTGAGTCGTAGACGCGCTCCATCGCGCGGCCGCCGAGCACGTAGCTCGGGCGCACCATCACGGGGAAGCCGATCTCCGTGGCGACCTTGCGTGCCTCCTCGAGGCTGCGTGCGATGCCCCAGCGCGGCGCACGCAGGCCGAGCTTGTTCATCACCTCGCCGAACCGCTCGCGATCCTCCGCGCGATCGATCGCGTCGGCGCTTGTGCCGAGGATCGGGATGCCGGCCTGCGCGAGCGCGACCGCGAGCTTGAGTGGCGTCTGCCCACCGAACTGGACGATCACGCCCCACGGCTTCTCGACATGACAGATCTCGAGGACGTCCTCGAGCGTGAGCGGCTCGAAGTACAGCCGGTCCGAGGTGTCGTAGTCCGTCGACACCGTCTCGGGATTGCAGTTGACCATGATCGATTCGATGCCCTCCTCGCGGAGCGCCATCGCCGCATGAACGCAGCAGTAGTCGAACTCGATCCCCTGGCCGATCCGGTTCGGCCCACCGCCGAGGATCATCACCTTGCGGTTGTCGGTCGGCTTGCTCTCGCACTCGTCTTCGTAGGTCGAGTACATGTACGGGGTGTGCGACTCGAACTCCGCGCCGCACGTGTCGACCCGCTTGTAGACGGGCCGGACGCCGGCCGCGTGGCGCGCGGTGCGGACCGCCTGCTCGGTCGCACCGGTGAGCGCCGCGATCCGGCGATCGCTCATGCCCAGCCGCTTGTAGCGGCGAATGCCAGCGCCGAGGGTCTCGAGGTTAGCGCCCTCGAGCTCCTGCTCGGCGAGCGCCATCGATTGCACGTGATGGAGGAACCACGGATCGATCCGCGTCAGCTCGTGCGCTCGCTCGATCGTCATGCCGAGCTGGAACCCACGCGCGACCTGAAATAACCGGTCCGGCGTCATCTCGCTCATCCCGCGCTCGATGGCGGCGAGGTCGTCGCCGTAGGCCGTCATCGGTAGATCGAACCCGGCGCGGCCGGTCTCGAGCGAACGGATCGCCTTGCCGAGAGCCTCGCGGAACGTCCGGCCGATCGCCATCGCTTCGCCGACCGACTTCATCTGCGGACC
>JAYUYE010000695.1:0-3686 GCA_043752985.1 Myxococcales bacterium | reverse complement strand
GTCTCGGCGTTTCACGGAGTCCACGTGCGAACGCACGCGCAAGCTACAGTGAACGCGCGCAGAGGCCCGAGCCACCGATGAACACGCAGCGCGGCAGTTGGGCAGGGCAGGTCGCCGGCGTCGTGCAGACATCCGAACAGCGCATGCCGCCCGTGGAGTCGTCGACGCACAATGCACTCGAGCAGTCGGCCTCGCCGGTGCACGGCGTGCCCGGTGCGCCCGTGCCGCGCGGACCGACGATGCACGAGACACGGTTGCCGCCCGGGTCCTGACTCACGCACGCGTGGGTGAGCGGGCAGTCGTAGTTCGTGAAGCACGGGCAGTCGCCGGGTAGCGCGCACAGGCGTGCATCACTGCCCGCGTCGCGGGGCGCATCGAGCGAGGCGTCGGGCGTCGGGGGCGGCGAGTCGCCGCATGCGGCAGCGGCGGTCGCGACGAGCGCGACGGCGAAGGCGGATCTGCCAGCGCGCATGCGCGGGCTACGGTGCGAGGTCCGCAAAGCTGACCTGGAGATCGCGCGAGATCAGCACGGCGCCCTTGGCGGGGACATCCTCGAAGCCATCCTTGGGATCACCGTCGCCGCCGGAGACCAGCAGGACGCCGCGGAACGAGTCGTCACGGCGACCGTGCTCGTCGTGGACGGCGAGGCGGCGGAGGCGAAGCGGCTCGGTGATCTGGGCGAGGACCATCGAGCGGCCGTTGGTCAGCGCGACATTGCCGAGCGGGTGGTCCGCGGGAGCGCGGCCGGCGCGCTCGAGCTCGGCGTTGACGAGACGGAGGGTGGCCGCGAGCGCACGGCGCTGCGCGGCGGTGGCGAGGTTCGGATCGTCGATGTTGCCCTCGTCATGGAGCATGGCGAGGAACAGGTGGAAGATCAGCTCGGCGGAGGTCCTGCCGCGGATGTTGCGGCGCAGGTACTCGGGCACGTGCTCGAGCAGGCGCGGCACGATGTCATCGAGCTTGGGCTGGCCGGTCTGCGCAAACATCCAGCGCCGGAACCGGAACGGGGGCGTGTTGTCGGTGCCAGCCGGAGCGGTGCCCGACCTGTCCTCGGGGACGGCTTGCGCGATCGCGCAGTCGCTCGTCAGCTCGGATAGCGGCGCCGACAGATCGATCGGTGTGGTGCTCGACTTGGGCGTGCGAACGAGGAGCACGTCGCCACCCTGGATATAGCCCAACCCCCACCGACTGATCGGCGGCTGCGCGACGAGCGCTGCGCGTACGGGTGCCAGCGCGGCTGGCAGCCGTTGCGGTTGATTGCACATGCAGGCGAAGAGTTTCATTTTTAGGTAGAGCTCCGCAGCCGACGCGCGTGGCGCGACCCAGGCGTGATCGACGATCCGGCGCCGGCTGCTGACGAGTTGTCAGTCGTCACGAAACACGCCGCCCAGCACGCCCGAACCTCCACGAGTATAGAGGCGGTCTCTGAACTCGCCAATGTGGTTATCGGCAAGGCCGTGGGATCAAGCGCTTGCGAGCGCCCGTGTCAGCTCGGCGAACACCTTGCTGCGCTCGACCTCGTTGAAGACCTCGTGCTTCATCCCGACGAGGTCGTGATAGCTCGCACCTGCAACCTTGTCGGCGACCGTGCGGGAGCGCGCAGGGTCGGCGATGGGATCCGCCCCCCCGACGAGCCAGGTCGTCGGGACGTTGATCCGCCCCGCGTTGGCGAGAACGTAGTCCTGCGCCGCGCTCGATTCGGTGAACCACCGCGAGGTCGCGACGTCAAAGCACAGCTTGTCGGCGATCCGCTCGGCCTGCTTCGCCTTGTCAGCAGTGAGGTCCTCGACGCGAAGCGAATTTGGCTGCGCGAACTTGGGTGCGAGCCAGCTCGCGACCTGCGCCAGAACCTTCTTGTAGCTCGGGACGTTCAGCTTGAGCGCGAGGTACGGCGACGACACGATCGCGGCCTTGACCGCGGTCGGCTGGCTGCCGGCGAGGGCGCGCAGCGTGATCAGGCTGCCGTGGGAATGTCCGAGCAGGATCATCGGAGCGCCCTCGGGCACGAGCACCCGGGCGGCCGCCTGCATCGCGGCGAGATCGTTGAGGTAGGTGTCGAACCGGTCGATGTAGCCGCGTTCACCGGGCGACTGGCCATGGCCACGAACGTCGTAGGACAGCGCGGCCCAGCCCGCGTTGACGATCACATGGGCGACCTCGCGATAGCGGCCGCAGTGCTCCGCGTAGCCGTGCGTGATCACCACGACACCTTTCGGCGTTCCGCCGGGCAGAAACGTCTCGGCGTAGAGACCACCGATCGTGGAGGTCTGGGTCGGGGGGAGCGGGCCGGGGAGGTCAGTCATCGCGCTGCCACGATACACGCGGGGCGAGGGATCGCGCTGTTGGTTGACGATCTGCGACCCGAAAGGGTAGGGTCCGCCCCGTGGGCCGTAACGTAGGTGGATCGCTCGTCATTTTGACGATGGTGGTCTGCGTGTTCAGTGGCTGCCCGGCCCCCGAACGCGACATCGCGAAGAGCCAGACGCGGCTCGACCTCGCGAAAGATTTCCTCCGCAAACACGAGCTCGAGGCGGCCGAGACCGAGTGCAATCGCGCGATCGCGCTCAACCAGGCCAACGACGAGGCGTACAACATCCGCGGCCTGGTCAACGTCATCCGCGCTGTCGACACCCAGCGCACCCTCGAGATCGACGGGTGCCTCACGGGCGTCGACGCCGAGGCCACGCACCAGGATCTCGACAAGTACCTGCACGCCGCGGATGCGGACTTCGCGCTGGCCGCCAAGATGACTCCGGACTACGGGGAGGCCTGGGCGAACCGCGGAATCGTCCACAACCTCCTCGAGGAGTATCCGGCCGCATCGCAGTACCTGACCAAGGCGCTGGAGAACCCGATGCGGCTCGACAGCCCGGGCCTTACCCGTGCGCACCTGGGCTGGGCGATGTTCCACCAGGGCAAGCATGTCGAGGCAGCGAAGGAGCTTCGTCAGGCAATGACGTTCCAGCCCAACATGTGCGTGGCAACTTATCGGCTGGCGAGAGTTTACTTCGCGCGCGAAGAGTGGGAAAAAGCTGCGGAACTTTTCGAAACGGTGTCCAACGACCCGTCGTGTGGATCGCAGGAAGCCGGCCTTTATCTGATGAAGACGCGGATGCAGCAAGGGTTGGTCGAAGACGCACGTCGCGCACGTGATGCGTGTCTCAAGATCTCGCGCCAGAGCTGCATCGCCGCACAATGTCGAGCCGATGGCGGCGCACTCGGTGTGACGCCGCCAGCAGCGGGGGGGACGAATGGATCGGCGCCCTGAACGTGCGACGGGACCCTCGATGACTCCGGTCGTGCCGATGCAGCGCTCGGGCACCGTGGTCGATGCCCGGATGAGCCTCGCGATGTGGCTCCGTGCCGGTCGCTCGCAGCGGAACATGCGCCTCGAGGACGTCGCCCGGATCACCAAGATTCAGGTGCGAATTCTCGAACGGCTCGAGGCTGGAACGGTCAAGCCCGGCGACGGCATGCCGGCTGAGGTGTTCGTGCGCGGCTTTGTCCGCAGCATCGCAAAGTGCGTTGGCCTCGACGAGGCCGAAGCGCTGCGCCGCTACAGCGAGGCGGCAGCCCAGGCCGCGCTCGATCTCTCGCCCGTGACGGCCGGACCGGCCGCGCGCGCGTTCGTCGAGTCGATGTCCGAGCTCGCGCCGACGATCTCCGCTTCGGCCGCGCGCACCTCG
>JAYUYE010000694.1:0-3695 GCA_043752985.1 Myxococcales bacterium | reverse complement strand
CCGGGTACAGGGTCGCCAGGATACTGATGACCACTCCGGTAGCAGCGGCGGCCGCCACCGACTGCGGGTCGACGTGGATCGGGAGCCGGTCGATGTAATAGACGTCCGGGTTGAGCGGGAGGCCGAACCGCTTGCCGGCCCAGCAGATCAGGAGGCCGGTCCCGACCCCGAGGACGGTCCCGATCATCCCGATGATCAGCCCCTGGATGGCGAACAGCTGCATGGTCCCGAAGTTCGAGGCACCGAGGGTCTTGAGCAGGGCGATCTCGCGCGCTTTCTCGACGACGACCATGATCAGGTTCCCGACGATCGAGAACGAGGCGACCAGGATGACGATGCCGAGCACGAGGAACATCGCGATCTTCTCGAGCTTGAGGGCGGAGAACAGGCTGCGGTTGAGCTCCCGCCAGTCGACGATGCGGTAGCCGGGTCCGAGCGCCTTGCCGAGGAGACCGGGGCCGGCACTCGTCGGGATGAACCGCTCCGTGTCATCGGCGTCCTGGATCCGGACCTCGATGCCGTCAATGGTGTCGCCGCGATCGAGAAAGTCCTGCAGCGAGTCGAGCGTGACGTAGACGTACTTGAGGTCGTACTCGTACATCCCGGTGAAGAAGATCCCGGCAACGCGGTAATCGCGGTTGAACGGGATCGGGGTGCCGGTGGCGTCGGGGTTCGACGGGTCGGACAGCGGCGAGACGACGCGGACCTCTTCCCCCGTGTAGAGGTGGGTCTGCTTGACGAGCTCGCGGCCGACGAGGATGCCGGGCAAGGACTGGGTGCGCCGTGACAGCGACGGCTCGTTCGGGATGTCGACGACGCTGATCGGGATCTCGGTGTCCTCGGCGGTGTAGTCGACGGGCGGCTCCTCGGCCGACAGCATGTCGGAGGGTGGCGGATCGACGAGATCTTTGTCGGGCGCCGGCTCGGGCTCGAGGCCGATCACATCCGGGGCATCGCCACCGAAGTCGGCGTCGGCAGCGTCCCCGGTGGTCGGGGCGTCACTCGAGAAGTCGATCGGCTCGCCGCCGTTTGGCATGTCCGGGGGGGGCGGGTCGAGGACGTCGCCCTGGGTCGGGGTCTGCGGGATCGAGAGGTCGCGCGAATCATCGACGAGCGGCTCGAGTCGCTGCAGAGCCTCCGGGTCCTCGAGATCCTCGACGAGGTCCGTGACCTGACCGACGGTCTTTGGATCGATGCCCTTGATGATGACGTTCATCCCGTTGTTATGGGCGGCGATCACGACCTCGCTGACCGCGTACGGGCTCGACGCCACGACGCCGGGAATCTTGTCGATCCGATTCTTGATCGCCTTCCACTCGACGAAGTCGCCGTCGTCGCGCGTGATCTGGATGTGCGCGTTGGAGCCGAGGATCTTCTCGCGCAGATCGGTCTCGAAGCCGCTCATGACGGCGAGCACGCAGACGAGCGCCGCGGTGCCGATCCAGACGCCGCCGATCGGGACGGTGGTGAAGAACGTGAAGAACGCGCGGAGCGTGCCGAAGAACAGTGCGAGCGCGGCGAGCACGCCCCCGACGAGGCTCGCGATGCCGAGGACCTGGCGGAGGCCCGCGGTCGTGTCCTCGTCGGAGAGCCGGAAGGCTCCGGGATCGACGGGGCGCAAGATGTCGCCGAGGACGGCACCTGCGAGCATGACGCCGACGCCAACACAGAACACGCCGAACGCGAGCTTCGAGTGCCGCAGGATCCCCCACGCGACCACACTGCCCAGGAAGCACGCGAGCGTGAACGCGAGCTGCGGCGAGCGCGGCAGCGAGAGTGCTCCGAGGTAGCCGTTCCAGCTCACCGCGGCATAAACCACGATCACGAGGCCCACCACGACGGCGACCCGTGTGCGCTTCGTGACCTTGCTCTCGAACACGAGGAGGTAGCGCCAGGCGACGAACGACTTGAAGTCGCCCATCAGCGCGCGAAGGATGATCAGGATGCCGCTGACGATCGGCCCGTACATCACGATGTAGCCGGTGCCCGGGATCGCGGCGCCGCGATAGCTGAAGATCGTCAGGAAGACGCCGACGAGGATCATCACGGCGCCCGCGCCGAGCTGGACGAGCATCACGGTGCGCCGCTGATCGTGGGTGCGCAGCGGCCTGGTCGTGGTGCGCAGCACGGGATCCGGCCGTGACGCGAGCCAGCGCAGAACCCCGTCGCTGACCAGGCAGAGTCCGACGACGAGCCGCGCGTGCCTCGCCAGGAAGTCCATGGGCGTGACCGTGGCGGTCGGGTCGTACGTGAACACGACGAGCGCGAGGAGCCCGAGTCCAGCGACTACCAGCCCGATCGAGAACACCGGCTTGATGGTCGCGACGAGGTTCGTCACACCCATCGCGAGCAAGACGATCCCGATGGTGAGCGAGAGCCCGACGACGCCCTCCATGCCGGCCCCCCACGAGCGGGTACCGAACGACGTCAGTCCCGTGACGAGGGCGAGCAGAGTGAGCCCACCACCGACCACAAATTGCAGCCCGCGCACCTCCTGCGGGGAGCGTTTGCGACCGAAGCCGGGGACGTGGAACAGGTCGATCACGCCGCGGATGATCACGATCAGACCGAAGACGATCGGGCCGTACACGACGAGGTGCTCCTGCCCACCCCCGTCGGCCATCGCGGAGTAGCTGATGAACGTCGCGACGATGCCGAACAGCACGAGCAGGAGCCCGACCCCGACCTTGACGAGGCCGCGGATGCGATTCGGGTTCGACGTTCCTTCGATCATGGAGCGCTGTGCTTACTCGGGCCGCATCAAGGGGAACAGAATGACGTCGCGGATCGACGACGAGCCGGTGAGCAACATCGCGAGGCGATCGATC
Organism: Myxococcales bacterium; assembly: GCA_043752985.1. Classification (GTDB taxonomy): domain Bacteria; phylum Myxococcota_A; class Polyangia; order Haliangiales; family Haliangiaceae; genus JABFXX01. The sequence continues at coordinate 867 of JAYUYE010000694.1, read as the reverse complement.
CCGATGCCCTCACCTGCCGTCGGCGGGAGGCCGACCTCGAGTGCGCGGCAGTAGTCCTCGTCGTAGTCCATCGTCTCGTCGGCGCCGACGGCCTTCGCGCGAAGCTGCGCCTGGAAGCGAGAGCGTTGGTCATCGGGGTCATTGAGCTCGGAGAAGCCATTCGCGATCTCCTTGCCATTCACGAACAGCTCGAAGCGGTCACAAAATGCCCCGTCCCCGTCATTTTTACGAGCGAGCGGCGAAACTGCGAGCGGAAACTCGGTGAGGAACGTCGGCTGGACGAGCTTGGACTCTGCCGTCTTCTCGAACAGCAGATAGCCGAGGTGGCCCGCGGTGACGCGCGCCTGCTCGGGCGAGTCGTAGCGCGCCACGATCGCCTGCGCCACCTCCCGCCGCCGCTCCGCGTTCTTGAGCCCCGCGGTCGCTTCCGGATGTGCGGTCGGCGACGCTTGCTCCGCGACCACTCCGCCGAGCAGCACGCGCGCGAGATCCGCCGCCGGCACGCCGTGCGCGAGCGCGACCTGCGTTGCGACCACTGGATCCGTGAACACCTGATCGGCCTCGGCAATCCCCCCGAGCTCGCGGACCGCGTTGCGGATCGAGAGCCGGCGCCAGCCCGGTGCGAGATCGATCTCGACGCCGTCCCACGTGGCCTTCGTGCTGCCGTTCACCGCGAGGGCGAGCTCGCCGACCATCTGCTCGGTGAGGTCCATCAGGTCGGTGTACGTGGCGTACGCGAGGTAGAACTCGAGCATCGTGAACTCGGGATTGTGCTGGCGCGACAGCCCCTCGTTGCGGAAGTTGCGGTTGATCTCGTAGACGCGATCGAAGCCGCCGACGACGAGCCGCTTGAGATAGAGCTCGGGC
>JAYUYE010000693.1:0-3700 GCA_043752985.1 Myxococcales bacterium | reverse complement strand
AGGATCTTGACCGCCACCGTGCGGCCGAGGGCGATCTGGTCCGCCTTGTAGACCGCCCCGCTCCCACCGATGCCAATGCACGCAGTGAGCTTGAACTTGTCGCCGAGCACGCGGCCCACAAGCTTGAGAGACTTGCTGACTTGATCCTGCACGCTGCTCATCCCGGCCCCACGACGCCCGATCGTTTTCTCACAGTCTCAGTGGGGGTAGGGGGCAAAAAGGTCACGGATGTTCGAGCTACGCACGCTCGAGAATGACGGCGATCCCCTGGCCGACGCCGATGCACATGGACGCGAGCCCATAACGTCCAGACGTCTGTTCGAGCTCGATCATCAGGGTCAGCAGCAGGCGCGCTCCCGACGCGCCGAGCGGGTGGCCCCACGCGATCGCACCGCCATTGACGTTGACCTTGTCGGGATCGAGCCCGAGCTGGTCGACACAGGGGATCGCCTGCGCCGCGAACGCCTCGTTGAGCTCAGTGAGATCAATGCGTTGAACGCTCAAGTCCGCTCTCGCGAGAACTTTCTTCGAGGCAGGAATTGGTCCGAGACCCATGTAGCTCGGCTCCACTCCTGCGGCGGCACCGGTCACGTAGCGGGCTCGTGGCTTGAGCCCGAGCTCCTTGATCGCCTGCTCGCTCGCGAGGAGGACAGCCGTCGAGCCGTCGTTGAGACCGGACGCATTCCCGGCGGTCACCGTCCCGCCCTTGGCGAACGCGGGCTTGAGCTTCGTCAGTTGCTCGAGGGTCGTTTCGGGCCGCGGATGCTCGTCCGCGATCATCCGCAGCTCCGCGCCGGTCTTCTTGTCGGTGCCCGTGACGATCGGCGTCAGCTCTTTCGCGACCCGCCCCGACGCGATCGCCTTACCCGCGCGCTGCTGCGAGGTGATCGCGAACGTGTCCTGCGCCTCGCGCGACACGTTGTAGCGCTCCGCGACCCGCTCGGCGGTCTCGCCCATCGCGAGCGTGCCATGCATCGCCTCCATCTTGGGATTGACGAACCGCCAGCCAAGCGTCGTGTCATAGAGCGTCTGACCGCGGCCGAACGCCTCGCTGGCCTTACCCATCACGAGCGGAGCACGCGACATCTGCTCGACGCCGCCGGCGATCACGAGGTCGGCCTCGCCGGTCGCGATCAGCCGCGCCGCGTCGGCGATCGCCTGCATGCCCGAGCCGCACAGGCGATTCACGGTGACGCCGGGCACGCTGACGGGAAGTCCCGCGAGCAGCGCCGACATCCGTGCGACGTTGCGATTGTCTTCGCCCGCCTGGTTTGCGCAGCCGAAGATCACATCGTCGATCCGGTCCGCCGGGATCCCGGTCTTTGCGACCAGCGCCGCGATCACCTGACCGCCTAGATCGTCGGCGCGGACCCCCGCGAGGCCTCCGCCATAGCGCCCGAACGGAGACCGAATACCGTCGATGAGATAGGCGGGACGCATGGCCCGAACATAGCCGAAAAATTGCGCCTCGCCTGGCCCGGTGCCTAGGGTCGAGGATGATCCACGATCATGTTGAGCTTGCGAAGCAGGACGTCAGCTGGCTCGCGATCCGTCAGCCGGCGGTGATGCGGCTGCTCGAGCGCGAGCTGTGCCGGGCGCCCGGGATGGCGGATGGAGATGCGTTCGGTGCAGGTCTTGCGCTCGCGTGTCACGTGCTCGGCGGCCGCATGCCACTCGGCGATCTGCGCCTCGATCATCACTCGCTCGCGACGGCGATGGCAGCCGTTCGGAGTGGCCGGTGCGATCGCGCGATGGTTCGCTCGATCCGCGACCAGATCGAGGAGCTGCACGTCGTGCTCACTCCAGGCGAGCAGGACGCGGTCGCCACCGTGATCGCCGCGGTGATCTGGGCGGTCCTCGACTGCAGCGTGCGCGAGCTCGACGACACGCTCGTCGCGTGAGATCCGTACTGTAGGCAAGGCGATTCTGTGCGCCCGTCGGGCGCGGCCGCACAGCCCGATTCGCCCGCGAGCAGCATCAAAGGGTGCCGGTAGTACGGCTGCGCGCCGTGGTCTCGCTGGGGCGCGATCGGGCGGTTGGCTCGATTGGTGCGTCAGGCTGTCACCGCTATGGGGGCCCCACGCATGTGGGGTAGCGCCTGTCTTAAGAAAGCAGTGACCGATGTCTGAAAATTTACGTATGGGAAGGGCTGCAGCAAGTGCGGCTCTCGTGGTGTTCACGAGCTCGGCTGCATTCGCCGATGTGGCGATCAAGCTCGAGCCCGGTGTGGTGGTTCCTACGACTGCTCCGCAGTCCGAGATCTACGACGTCGGTGGCGGTCAGTCGCTCAAGGCGCTGTTCGGCATCAACCCGTATCTCGACATCGGTCCCGCCGTGTCGTTCCTGTTCCTTCCGGCGAGCGTTCCGCTCGCGGAGTCGGGCGTCGCGTGGGGCTTCGGTGGTGGCTTCCGCCTCAAGCGTCCACATGACCAGCTCGACTCCGGCACCTCGCCGTGGCTCGACGCGGACCTTCTCTACATGCGGACCGGTGACCTCGGTCGCATCGGCTTCGACGTGGCGGTCGGCATCGCGTTCCCCGTCGATCAAGCCAAGGTGTTCTGGGTCGGACCGTTCGTTCGCTACCAGCAGACCGTCAACAACGAGCGCATGGGCTACGACACCCGCGACTCCAAGATCATCCTCGCGGGACTGAGCATCGAGTTCGGCTCGGCCGTGAAGCGGCCGCTGCCTTCGCCGCGCGTCGAGATCGTGCGCGAGCCGGCGCCGCCGCCGGAGGTCGTGGTCCAGACCGCGCCCGCACCGGTGTGCCCGGTCTGCGTTGCCCCTGAACCAGCGCCGGCTCCGGTCCCGATCGTCTTCCAGAACGTCACGATCAACAACGGCAAGCTCGACCTCAAGGAGAAGCTGTTCTTCGCGTGGAACCGCGCGCAGATCAAACCAACGTCGTTCTCGATCCTCGATGAGGTCGTGAAGTTCCTCAACGACAACCCGACGCTCAACGTCCGCATCGAGGGTCACACCGACTCCTCGGGCAACGCGCGACACAACAAGCGGCTATCGCAGCGGCGCGCCGAGTCGGTGCTCGCGTACCTGACGAACAAGGGCATCGCGAAGTCGCGACTCTCGGCGAAGGGGTATGGCCCCGACGCTCCGCTCGAGACCAACGACTCGGCGGACGGCCGCGAGCGTAATCGCCGCGTCGAGTTCATCGTCATCACCATTTCCCCCAGCGAAGGGAGCTCCAAATGAGCTCGATCAAGACCAGTCTTCTCATCGCCGTCTTGGCCTGCGTGTCCGCCTGTGGACGGCAGGTCGTCGAGTTCAAGCTCGACGGTGGCGACGGCATCGATGCCCCCGTCGACGCCAGCATCGACGGCCCCCCGATCGCGCTTCGCCCGACCGTCGTTTCGACGATGCCGGTGTCCGACGCAACCGGCGTCGCTCTCAACACGTCCCCGACCGCGACGTTTAGCAAGCCGATGAATGCCGGCACGCTGACCACGACAACGTTCACGCTTCGCCAGGGCTCGACCGCGCTGGTCGGCGTCGTGACGGTTAACGCCGCGGGCACCATCGCCACGCTCAACCCCACTGCCGACCTGATCGCGGGCCTCGTCTACACCGCCACGATCACGACGGGCGCGCAGGACACGGGCGGGCTCGGGCTCGCCGCGGACTACACCTGGATGTTCAGCGCGGCGGCGAACGCTTCCCCGCCGACGGTGATCACGACCACGCC
>JAYUYE010000692.1:0-3707 GCA_043752985.1 Myxococcales bacterium | reverse complement strand
CCACGGCCTGGTAGCCGAGCGCGCCGTCCGCCTTGCCGTCTTCGGACATCTGATCGAACACCTCGTCCTCGATCGCGTCGTCTGCACTGACCTCGAAGTCGCCGTCCAGCGGCCCCCCCTCTTCCTCGGTGGTGGCACAAGCGGCGAAGGTCAGGGCGAGAGCGACCATGGTGAGCTGAGTGATTCTGGCCATGTCCGGTTCCAAAGCAGCTTCTCTGCCAACCGCAACCCCCACAAACGCGTCGCAACCGGCAGGTCCAGCTGCCATGGGACCAAAGCCTCAACTTCCAGGGGAAATAGTCCCTGGGCTGCTCGAGTTGCGCACGACTCCAGGCTTGCGGATCACCGCTCGATCAACTGGCGTGCTGTGCCGGATCGCTGGCGCAACGTGCTCGACGGGGCCTAGCGACCCGACTGGCCACTCCGTTGCACTGAACATCGAACATGAAGTGTTGGGCACTCGCAGCGATCGCATTGACCGCCTGCACGACCGAGGGACCCGGTCCGGACGACGCCGAGCTTGCAAAGCTCGACGCATGGGCGGCCGCGGCGGACGGTAAGTCCGATCTCCCGACCTCGTTCAGTCCGCTCATCGTGTGGCTGCGCAGCGTCTATACGAATGACATGTCCGCCATCTGGCGGAACCAGGAGCATCCGCCGACCGCCTCCAAAGCGCTCGACCGGATCCGCGGCATGGTGGTCCAGGCCGGTGTCGATCCGATGCGCGCCCGGTTCCGCGTGACGGTGCAGAAGCTCGACGCGGGCCACATCGATCACTCGGAGATCGACGTGGCACTGCCGGCGGGCCAGGTGATCCGGCTCGTCGGTGATCCCAAGGGTTCGGGAGCCTTCGTCGACCACGAGCTGTTCGAGGAATCCGTCGGTCCGCGGTTGTGCCTGACCTGGTCCGAGCTCGAGATCGCAGTCACCGCGTCGTATGCCCCGGGCGCCTACGCCGTCGACTTCGTCTGCCACAACGTGACCGAGCGCGTGCTCCGCGCACTCGAGATCGGAACGGCACCGTTCTCGCCACTGTTCCGCACGTACTCGGCCGCGCGCTGGGCGTGGGGGCCTGTGACGCCGAGCGGGAACTCGCAGAATCCCACGACGTGGCCCGAGTCGCGCTCGTGTGACTAGCGAGCGCAGTACGTCGGGAACGTCGCCGGCAAGCCAGTCGCGTACGGCGAGGGCCACGCACCGAATCCATTCGCGGTGAAGAACGCGGCGACGCTGGGGGCAGCGTCGAGCGGAATCTTGTGGCCCTTGCCGTGATCGCAGATCGCCGCGAAGTGACCCGCACCGGTGAGCGTGGACTGGTAGATCTCGCTCGCCTCCTTGAAGTCGACGCCGAACACGTTGTCGCTCGCGCCGCCTTCGAAGATCAGCGCGGCAAACTTGTTCTCGGGGCGCTGGAACACCGGAGCAAAGCCGGGCGGCATGCCACCCGAGAACGTCGCGACGCTGGCAATGTACGCCGAGCGCAGAAAGCTCATCGCAGTGGTCTGCAAGCCACCGGCGCTCATCCCGACACTGTGGACGTGCGCGGGATCGATCCGGTTCGCTGCCGCGAGGCAGCCAACGATCTCGTCGGCAAGGATGAAGTCGTCCAGACGGTCACTGCCGTTGACGATGAACCACTCGAACTGGCCGGCGACGGGATCCGAGTACGGCGTCGCGATCACGGCGCCCGCTGCCTTCATGGTGTCGAGCGTGCTGCCGAGCGCGTACGCCGCCTCGACGGGCGAGCTGCCGGTGGCGTGCCAGTAGACGACGAGCGGACCACGCTGCGCGCCGGCAGCGAGCGCGAGCTTGACCTTGCGCGGAGCGATGCCCGCCGGGGCAAACGTCACGTCGCCGTCGACGATCGCCGGGCAGGTCCCGGTCGGTTGCGGAATCGCCGCGGTCGCCGTACCGGCGGACGCATCGGTCGCGCCGACGGGATCCTCGGAGGTCGAGCACGCCGAGAGAGCGAGGAGGAGCAGCGTCGTGGGGGTGCGCATCTGCGGCGTACTCAACACCTGCGGCGGCCGGGCGACCATGACCGCAGCCGGCCAACCCCGTGACCCGGCTGCCCTTCAGCGGGCGGCAGGAGTCTTCGGCGCGCGCCCCGTCCACCGCTTGTACGCGCGGGAGAACGCACTTGGCTCGGAGAACCCGAGAGCAAAGGCGATCTCCTTGATCGCGGTGCCGGTCGCGAGCAGCTCCTCGGCGCGCTCGCGCCGGACGTCATCGACGAGCGCGCGCAGCGTGCTGCCCTCTTGCTCGAGGTGGCGACGCAGCGTGCGTGAGCTGATGCCGAGGCGGCGCGCGATCGCGGTCAACGACGCGGCCTCCTCGAGGTTCGCGGCCGCGGCGCGCCGCACGCGATCGAGGAATGGACTGCGACTCGAGCTGCTCGCGGCGAGCTGTGCGACCTTGGCCTCGAGCGCCGCGGACGTGATCGGATCCGCGCCCGCGAGCCGCAGCTCGAGCTGCACACTGTCGAGCTCGAGCTCGTCGACCCGTGCACCGAACGTCACCGGAGCGGCGAACACCTCGCGATAGGCCGGCACGGGCTCACCCGCATGCATGAACCGCACGGCGCGGAGAGCGAAGGCACCACGGGTCGCCGCACGTGCGCGCAGTGCGAGCGATGCGAACGAGTATTCGGTGAGGATCCGCCCGTGCGGGATGCCGTTGACCGGACGCTGGTGAACCGTGGCAATCCCGTCGGGCCCCTCGTCAAACGACACCGTCGATCGCCGCGACACCATCGCCCAGAACTTCGACGCTCGGGTCAGTGCATCGCGCAGCGTCCCGCTCAGCCACACCATGTGCTCGAACATGCCGACCGGCCGCTCGACCGCCGCCCCGGCGAGCGTCAACGCGAACGCCGGATCGCCGCGGCGCAGGGCGATGTCGTCGAGGCAGCGGTCGACGAGGTCCCCGGCAACATAGGTCTCCGGGGTCGTCGCCTCGTCAATTCCGAGCGACGCGAGGACGCCCGCGCCGTCGATCTCGAGACGCCCCATCAGCTCGACGAGCGGACGGAGCAAGGCGACCGAAATGCCGTTCACGCTGGCCGACGATAACGCGGAATTCGGTCCTGGCATCGTCGACAAGCCACGTGGTGCGTCGCGCCCCATATGCTCGCGGCGATGATGGCAACCAGAACACCGCGACGTGCGGCGACCGCACGCGCGAAGGCGCCGAGCAGTGCGACGACGGCAACACCGCCGCCGGTGATGGCTGCTCCGCCTCGTGCACGACCGAGCTCACGATGAGCTGCGGTAACGTCGCCACCGAGAGCTGAGTTCGCGCGTGCCTGGGCGATGAGCCGGGCAGCGAGCTCTCGCGAGCAAGCACGTCCGCGGCCGCAGTCGCAGTCTACCTGGGCTTCACCATCGGCTTCTCGTTCGAGCCGGCCACCGGAGGTGCTCCGGCGGCGGGATAGCCGTGGTCTCGGCCCGGTTCAGCTTGGCTTCTGGACAGGCGGCTGGCGATAGAACACAGAGATCGCGATGCAGTGGAACGACGCATCGCTCGACTGGGTCACGATCATCTCGGTGAGCACGTAGGTCGGGTGCTCGGCGATCCAGGCGGTGACCTTGTCACCGAGCTGCGCGCGGTCCGCGAACATGGTCGCGGAGAAGATCTTCACGCCGTTGAACTTGACGCCGTCCCGCAACATCACGCGGCCTTCTGCCTGAGCTTGAACCGATGCCATG
>JAYUYE010000691.1:0-9016 GCA_043752985.1 Myxococcales bacterium | reverse complement strand
GTGAGCGCCGCGAGGTCGGAGCCGGTGCCTGGCTCGGTCATCCCTAGCGCGGTCACGATCTCTCCCGACGCGCAGCCGGGCAGCCACTTCTGCTTCTGCTCCTCGGTCCCGAACGAGTAGAGGTACGGGACGATGATGTCGGAGTGGAGCGCCATCGCGAAGCCGCTCTCGTAGGCGACCGCGAGCTCCTCCATGACGATCACCGAGCACAGGAAGTCGGCGCCCGCGCCGCCATACTTCTCGTCCATCCACGGGCACAGAAAGCCCTGGGCGCCGGCCTTGCGCCAGACCTCGCGGTCGACCTGCCCTTGATCTCGCCAGCGCTGTTGATGAGGAGTGATCTCGCGCGCCACGAACTGCTTGAACGCGGCGCGGAACGCCTTGTGCTCGTCGTTGAACAGGGTGCGGTCCATCGCCAGGTCTTAGCATGCTAGCGTCGCGCGCCGTGTCATGGACCGTCGATGAGCCAGGGGTGACGCTCACCGCGTTCGTGAAGGCGAAGACCGGCGTCCCGAATTCACTCGCGAAGCGCCAGATCACCACGGGCAAGGTGTTCGTCAACGGCGCCTGCATCACCACGATCGATCACCGGCTCGCGAGCGGCCAGGAAGTCGAGCTGCGGATCCACGCGCCGAAGCCGCACGACCCCGAGAAGGAAGGCGTGCTCGCCTATGACGATGCGCACGTCGTCGTCGTCGACAAGCCGAGCGACGTCAACAGCGTGCCCTACGAGGATCGCGAGACCGGAACCGCGATGGACCTGATCCGCGGTGCATGGCGCAGGCAGGGCAAAGCGGCGACGACCGTGCCGCTTCACATCGTCCACCGGATCGATCGTGCGACCTCGGGCCTCCTGATGTTCGCGAAGTCGAAGAAGGCGGAGCAGGGGCTCGCGGCCCAGCTGCGCTCGCACGCGATGGAGCGGACGTACCGCTGCGTCGCCCACGGTCGCGTGACGTCGCGGCGGATCGAGTCGTTTCTCGTCCAAGATCGGGGCGACGGCATGCGTGGATCGACGACGCGGCTCGAGCAGGGCAAGCGCGCGGTCACTCACGTCGAGGCGCAACAGGGTCTGCGCGGATCAACGTTGTGCGCAGTTCGCCTCGAGACCGGCAAGACCCACCAGATCCGGATCCACCTGTCCGAGGCGGGCCACCCGCTCGTCGGAGAGGAAGTCTACAAACGCGACTTCGAGAATGCCGGCGGCAAGCTGCTGACGTCGGGGCGGCTCATGCTGCACGCCGCGACCCTCGGGTTCGAGCACCCGATCACCGGCGAGCGGGTCGCGCTATCGTCCGAGCTGCCGCCGGACTTCCTGGCCGTGCTGGAGCGCCTGCGATGACCTTGCCCACCGATCTCGAGATCCGGTTCGCGACCGGCGCCGATGCCGCCACGATCCTCGGCTTCATCCGTGACCTCGCCGAGTACGAGAAGCTCTCGCACGAGGTGGTCGCCGACGAGGCACAACTGCGCGCGACCTTGTTCGGTGTGCACTCCGCAGCCGAGGTGCTGATCGCGGAGGTCGGCGGCGCTCCGGTCGGCTTCGCGTTGTTCTTTCAGAGCTACTCGACGTTCCTCGCCCGCCCGGGGCTCTACCTCGAGGATCTGTTCGTGCGGCCCGCCGCCCGCGGTGGTGGCGTTGGTAGTGCGCTGCTGTCGGCGCTCGCGCGGATCGCGATCCAGCGCAACTACGGCCGGTTCGAGTGGTCGGTGCTCGACTGGAACGAACCCGCGATCCGCCTCTATCAGTCGCTTGGTGCGGTGGGGATGACCGAGTGGACGGTCAACCGGCTGACCGGCGATCCGCTCGCCGCACTCGCCGAGCGCTGGCCGCATCCGGTCGGCAAGACCTGATAGCGTTTGGTCATGTGGAAACTTGGCATCGTTGTGATCGCAGTGGTCGCGGGCTGCAAGAAGGGACCCTCGTGCGAGGACCAGAAGAAGAACGCGGCTAGCGTGATCCGGGACGCGCGAATCCTCGCGAGCGACACCACGCGTGAGCAAACGGTGTTCGACGCGGCATCGAGCAAGCTCGAGGAGCTCCGGTCGTTCCAGGTCAAGCTGACCGCGGGCGTGAGCGAAGTGCGATCGGCCGCGGGCTGTGACCCGGAGCTGATCTGCTGCAAGAAGGCCGAGGAATGGATGACGGCGAACGCGGCGGCCGAGCAGGGTCAGCGCCCGCTGATCAAGCTACCGCTGTTCGGTAACGTCAAGGTCGCGCCGCCGGCGCTCGCCACGCACCTCACCGCCTACGACGCAGCAGCAAGCAAGCTCGCGGCTGCGCTCCAGAAAGGCCCGACTGCGACGCTCGAAGAGGTCACGGCGGCGTGCACCGAAGCGAACACGGCGATCAATCTCGTGCGCAGCTCGGCGCCGAACACGGTCACGACCGCGGTCGAGACCGCCGAGGCCGATCGCAACTCGACGTCGGAGACGTTGAAGCTCGCGAATGGACGCGCCACGATCTTCCTCGCCTGGGAGGAGGCGATCTCGAAGAATGCGAAGTTCGACGTGCCGCCGCCCGCCCCGTCCGAGCCGGCGAAGATCACGGAAGCCAAGGCGAAGGCAAGGTCCGTCCAGTCCTGCCTGAAGTGATCACTTCGTCGGCGGCAGCGCGTACGTGACCGTCGCGTGCGCGACGAGCGTCTCGCCCGAGAACAGATCAACCGTGCACACCGAGAGCCGTCGGCCGAGGCGCAGCATCGAAGCGACAGCGGTGACATCGACAGGGTCAGGCCGCGACAGGAAGTGGATGTCGAGGTTCGCGGTCGCCGCGCTCGCGACGGGTCCAGCATGCGCGAGCGTCAGGTAGTACGCCGCCGTATCGGCGAGCGTCATCATCGCGGGTCCGGAGATCGTGCCGCCTGCGCGGAGCAGTCCCTTGCGGAACGGCATCCGCAGGGTGATGTCCTTCTCGCCCAACGCGGTGATCTCCGAGAACGACCTCCAATCGGGGAACACCTCGTCGAGCAGGGTCGAGATCTCGTCGAGGTTCATCTTCGTCATGGGGATGGCTCGTGCGTGGCGAGCGCGGCGATCCGCTCGTGAATGTCGAGGTATTGATCCGCGGCGGCGGCAAGCACGTCGAGCGGAGACCGACCATCTCGCTTTGCGAGCGTGGCGGCTAGTTTGCCGATCTTCGGAAACGTCGGCTTGCCAGACGTGCTGCCATACTCGATCGCCTCGTACGGTCCGACGCCACCGGCGAGCAGGTACAGGAAGTCGGCGAGGTCGCACGCGATCGGCCCGACCTCGCCCTCGGAGCCGAGGAAGACGATCGGTTGCTCTTCGTATGGCTTGCCCGCGTGGACGAGCCAGAACGCAACGACGCCGCCGCTACCGTCCTGCGCGAAGATGCGAAACTCGAGCTCGGCGTCGGGATTTCCCGTCCACGCGGTCAGCATCCCGGGCTCGATCTGCTCGCACAGCTCGAGATCGATATTCTCGCCGAGGGTACCGCCCTCGCCCTCGATCAGCGTGCCGAGGGCGGCGAGCGCCGACGGCAGCAGCTCCGCCTCGGGGATACCGGCTCGCCCGGGGATCACGCGCGATCGGGGTGGGTGCTTCGCCGCGTAGGCTGCCTCGGCCCGCACGATCGCCCTGTGATTCTCGGGCAGCTCGGTGTGCTGGAGGCGGATCTCGAGCAGCGTCTTGTCGTCACGGTCGTAGACGTAGGTGAGCGTGCACCGATCGTCGCGCTGCATGACGTTGAAGTAGAATGCCTCGTTCTTCGTCGACTCGATCGCTTTGTTCTTCGCTGTGGTCAGCGGCAGCGTCGGGGACAGGCCGTCCGCGAGCAGGCCGGCGAACGTCGGCTTGAACGTCGCGGACGTCACGTACGCGACATAGCGCCCGGCAGTGCGTCGGGGGGGCCAGTGGTGCGCCGTGCGGAGCTCCGCGCCATAGTCGAGCGAGACGCCGAGGTTGCCAACCTTGACGTCGTAGAGCAGGCCGGTGCGCATCACCGCAGGTGGCGGGGGCAGCTTGTGCGCAGCATGGAACGCGAGCACGGCTGGATCGTCGGAGCGCTTCCCGACCAGCTCGCGGATCTCGCTGAACAACATGTGCTCTGCCATCGCGGCGAAGAGTAGCTGATCTACGCGACGATGACTTCGCTGCGCCCGCCGCCCCGCTGCACGACGCGGACATGCGCACCGACGCGCTCGACGAGCGCCGGCACGTGCGAGATCACCCCGACCTGGCGCCCGCGCGCCTGCAGCGCATCGAGGACGGACAGCGCGCTGTCGAGCGTGGCGGGATCGAGCGTGCCGAAGCCCTCGTCGATCAGCAGCGTGCGGACCCGAACATCGTGTGCCGACATCGACGACAGGCCGAGCGCAAGCGCGAGCGACACCAGGAAGCTCTCGCCGCCGGACAGGCTCTGCACCGAGCGGATCTCGTTACCGAGATCGCGATCGACCACCTGGAGCTCGAGGTCGTAGCCCGGCACACGCTCGAGCTGGTAGCGCGGTGCGAGCTCTTCGAGATGTGAGTTCGCGACCGCGAGCAACCCGTCGAGCGTCAGACTCTGCGCGAAGCTGCGGAACAGCTTGCCGTCGTGTGAGCCGATCACGTTGCCGAGGATCCGGTCGACCTCCGCGGCCGCTTCGGCGCTGGCGAGCTGGACGAGAGCTGCCGCGCGCCGCGCACGAGCATCGGTATCGGCGGCTACCGTGGATACGAGAGCCGACACCGCATCCTCCGCCGCGACGAGCAGAGCCGCCACGGCCGGAAGCTGCTCGACGTCCTCGATCGACGCCGGGCGCGCGGCAACATGGTCGTCGACGAGCCGCCTCCGCTCGCTGACCACCGCGCGCGATGTATCGACGGCACGCTCGGCCGCGGCGAGCAGCTCGACGAGAACCTGGACGCGTGACGGATCCGCAGACAGCAGCGTACGCAGTGCGTCGCGGTCGAACCCGGTGGTTGCGCGCGCGGCGTCGAGTGCCGCAACGGCAGTCGCGAGCGACGCGACGAGCTCGCCCTCGCGCTTGTGACACTCGGCGAGGCGGGTCCGGTGCTCGGCGACCGCACGCTCGCCGTCACGCGTGAGTCGATCGACAGAACCGAGCGCCACGGCGAGCGCAGCATCCGCGACGGCCACCCGCTCCGTGCGCGTGCGCCACTCGACGACGAGCTCGGCGCACCATGCCCGCGCCTCCTCGTACGTCGCTCGCTTGCCGCGCGCCAGCACGTTCGAGCTGACGAGCGTCCTCGGCAATGCCCGGCCGCTCGGTGACGCTGGACCACCCGGGCGTGTCGGACCGCTCGATCCCGCGGGCCCCGTCGGCGATGCCACACCGCTCGCCGCTGCCGGACCATTCGGGTGCGCCAGGTCGCTCGAGGGCGCGCTCGGCAGCGCGGCGGTCCATCGCGCGATCGCAGCGTCGAGCTCACCGGTCAGCTGATCGCGGCGTTCGACCCGCCCTGCCCGCTCGCCGAGCACGCCCTTGAGCGTCGCATCGACGGCGGCGGCCCGGCGGTCGAGGTCCACGAGCCGCGTCGTCAGCTGGTCGACCGTTGCCTGACACAGCTGGACGTCCGCCTGCGCCTCCGCGGCGGCCTTGGTCGCTGCCTCGGTCTGACTGCGCGTCGCGCGTGCTTCCTCGAGCCGCTTCTTCGCGGCCGCGTGGAGCTCGGTCCCGAGTGCCTCGGCCGCCACCGACGACGGCTCACCGACGAGCGATAGCTCACCGATCGCGGTGAGCTGCTCGCGCCACGTGACGAGCGCGGCCTCGCCGGTCGCGACCGCGGTGGCGCGCGACTTCGCGAGCCGTGCTTGCTCGGTCACGCGCTGAGCAGCCCTCGCGTCGATCGCGGCGAGCGTCGCGTTCGCAGCTTCCAGCTCGGCGCCGACCTCGGCGAGCTTCGTGGACGAAGCGGCGATCACGTCGTCGAAGGCACCGCGATCGCGCCACGGATGCTCATCAGCACCGCACAGCGGGCACGGCTCGCCGTCGACAAGCTCGGTGCGCGCGTGCTCGTACCCGGCCGCCTTGCGCAGCTCGTCGAGGACGCGGGTTCGCTCGCTGCGCACCATGAGCGCGATCCCCCGAGCGGTCGCGGTGTTCGCGCGCTGATCGCTATCGACGACCGCGTCGGCCGCGAGCTCGGCAACGCGCCGATCGATCTCGTCGCGTGCAGTCGCAGCCTGGCGAGCACCCGCCGCGAGCGCGACCAGGCGCTCGATCTCCGCGAGCCGTGCGCGCGCCTCGTCCTCCAGGCGGCGCGCCGCATCGAGGGTCAGGCCGCGCCGCTTCTGGAACCCATCGGCCTTGCGCTGCGCGTCCGCGTGCTTCGCGGTTGCGGCCTGCTGGTGCTCGACGAGCTCGGTGCGCGCGACTGTCAGCTTCGCGTGCGTTGCGGTGTGCTCGGCACCGCTGCGGTCGAGCGAGCCGATCGCATCGGCGAGCTGCGTGTGCTGCGCGAACCGTGCCTCGAGCTCGGTCCAGGTCGCGAGCTCGGCCGCGAGCGCGGTGCGCGCTTGTACCCACGCCGCGTCGTCGAGGACCGCGCGCGCGAACGAAGCAGCTTCCCCGGAGTTGATCTCGGCCACGGTCACCGCGGCGGTTCGACCGGCGAGACCCGTTGCGGTCGGTGCCGCTGCGGTGGACGCGCGCTCGACGAGGCCGGCGGCGATCCGGGCCGCGCGAATTGGCGCATGCAGCTCGCCGAGTCCTGCACGGCGGGCAATGATCGCCTCGAGCGCGTGCGCCGCGTCACCGGCGCTCGTGGTCGCCGCCGTGACCTCACCACGCACGACGGCGAGCTGGCGATCGTACCGCGCCGCCTCGTCCCACGGTGCGCGCAGCGCTTCGGCGCGCCGGCGCAGTGCCAGCTCCGCGCGCTCGGGTTCGGCCGCCGAAACCACGGCTTCTGCTGCCGCGCCCGCCGCCACGGCTGCCGCGAATGCCGGCTCCCTGCGCGCTGCCTCGGCGACCCAACGCGCTGCCGTCTCGGCCGCTGTGTGGCGCGTGCGTGCGACGAGCTTCACCTGCGCGGCGAGCACGAGTCGCTCCTCGACGCCGCGTCGTCCCTCCTCGTCGAGGACTCCGATCGCGTTCGCCGCGATCCGCCCGGCATGGAGGTGGGTCTCGGCGAGGGTCGCGCGCACGTGCGCCTGCACGGACAACCGCGAATAGATCTCGGTGCCCGTCATCCGCTCGAGTAGCTCGCTGCGGTCCTTGCCGTCGGCGCGGAGGAACGCGGCGAACTCACCCTGCGCGAGGAGTGCCGAGCGCCGAAATTGATCGAACGACAGGCCGAGCCGCGAGTGGATCGCCTCGAGTGTCTCCGTCTTGGTGCCGCCGAGCCGCTCACCGCCGTCGAGCGCGGTCAGCGCGACCTGCTGCGCCTGGATCGTGCCGTCGGTCTGGCCGCGAGCCCGCCGCACCGACCACCGCGCGCGATAGCGCCGCCCATCACCACTCTCGAAGTCGACCTCGGCCCAGCCCGACGCGGCACCGCGCCGGAGCAGCGTGCGGACATCCTGCGCACCGAGCGCGCTCGGATCTTCTTCGCCGCGCCCGACGGTGACGCGGCTGTGGTTGGTCAGCCGTGGCGTTCGATCGAACAGCGCGACGCACAGCGCATCGAGCAGCGTGCTCTTACCCGCGCCGGTATTACCGACGATCGCGAACACCCCCGCCGCCCCGAGCGGCCCATGCTCGAGATCGATCTCGAACTCGCCCGCGAGACTCGCAAGGTTGCAGCCACGGATCGCGAGGATCCTCACGACGACGGCCTCTTCGGCGCAGCCGGGTCGACGCCATCACCCGAGACCTCGGCGATCAGCCGCTCGAAGCCCGCGCGAACATCCGCGCTCGGCGGTTCGGCGTGCTTGCGCGACCACAGCCGCGAGAACACATCGCGTGGATCGAGCTCCGCGAGCCGGGTCGCGCCTTTCAAGAGATCCGCGCGATCTGCGAGCGCGGCGCCATCGCCGGTGTGCTCGACGTGCAGGTACACGAGGCGCGCGCGCTTGCCATCGAGCGCTGTCTCGATCAGCGCGCGCAGCTTCGGCTCCGGCTTCTCGAGTGCGACCACGATCTCGAGATACGGTCGCGCAGGGTCATCAACCCTGACGAACAGCGGCAACGCATCGAGTGCGGCGAGCACTTCGCCGAGCGGCGCCGCACCGCGCTTCGGCACGCGGAGGATCTCCGTGGTCTGCGGCACCGGCAGCTGGCGGATCTCGGTGACCGCACCACCCGCGAAGTCGATCGCGACGATCTGGTGCTTGTAGCTCGCCTCGTCGAGTGCGAGTGCGATCGGCGCACCGGCGTACCTTATCGTGTCGCGACCGACGCGCTGCCCGCGATGAATGTGACCGAGCGCCACATAGCTGATGTCGTCGGGAAACATCCGCAGAGATGCCGACTCCACCCCGCCGATCGACACGCGGCGCTCGCTCAGATAGGCCGCATCGGCGCCCGCGACATAGAGGTGCCCGGTCACGATCAGCGCCTGATCTGCGCCGCGCCGCGACCGCGCCGCCGCGACGACCTCGCCATAGATCGCGGTCAGCGGATCAGCGTGCTCCGCCGCCACGTCCACCGGCCGCAGAAACGGCACCGCCGCCACGAGCCCACGTCCACCGGCGATCGGAAGCAAGATCCGGTCGAGGTCGAGCGCACCGTCGTCACCGCGTGGCAGCCCACCGATGACGTGGACGTTGAGCTCGCGCAGCACCGGCGACGCGGCACCGAGCCGTGCCGGCGAATCGTGATTCCCCGCGATCGCGATGATGTCCATCGCGGGCCGTGCGCGTCGCGCTTGGGCCAGAAACTCGAACCACATCCGCTCCGCGCTCGCGGGTGGCGTCGCGCTGTCGAACACGTCGCCCGTGATCACCAGCGCATCGGCTGCCTCGCGCACGCACGCCTGGACCAGCCAGACCAGGAACGCCGTGTGCTCGTGCTCGCGCGTGACCTCGCCCCGGAGCGTATGACCCAGGTGCCAGTCCGAGGTGTGGAGGATCCGCACGCGAGGAGGATCGCAAAGGGGTCTGACCCCG
>JAYUYE010000690.1:0-3708 GCA_043752985.1 Myxococcales bacterium | reverse complement strand
CATTGGCCGGAAAGGAGTCGGCGATCCGCGTGACGACCTCGCCCCTGGCGACCTCGATCCGCTGCACCGTGAGGATGACGTCGCCTAGCTCGCTGACGCCGACGAGGAGGACATCAGCAGCGCCGACCTTCTTGCCGATCGCCGCGATGCAACCCGGATCGCCCGAGCACTTCGCGATCGCCTGATCGAGCCCGTCGCCGTACACCGTGCGCGTTTGATCCGGGCCGAGCAGCTGGAGCGAGGTCAGCTTCGTCATCGTTGCCACGACGAGGTTCGCGATTCCTGGCAACGCCGACGAGCCCGAGCGGTATTCGATGACGACGACCTTGCGCTTCGGATCCGGGTCCGCATGCGCGATGCCCCCGAACATCGCGAGCAGAACGAACAGCGCGGTCTTCATCGGGCTCCAAACAGGGCACCGACCGACGACGGCTGATAGTTGGGGAGGAACATCGAGCGCTCGCCGAGCGGCGGCAGATCGCACTCCCAGTTCTGGAACACGTTCGCCGGGCCGCCACCATTCGGCGTCAGCTGACACGAGGTGCGCACACGCTGGGCCACCGACGAGCTCGCCATGTCCAACAACAGCCAGTCGGCCGTGGCCGCGTCGAGGCAGGGCAGGATGACCTGGACGCCGGTCGGATCGTACTCCTCGATGTAGTAGCGGCTCTTCGTCACGAGGCCGACGTACTGCCCACCCGGCAGGGTCACCAGATCGACCGGCACGGCTCCAAGCGCCTTGAGCACCTGCGCGTGCTGCTTCGCCGGATCGTCTTGATCGATGATCGTCTCGCGGCGGTCTGGCACCTCGAGCACGATCGGGTTTCCCCCATCGAGCGGGATGGACTGCACGATGATCGCCGCGCCATCGATCACGTACGACAGCCGATTGCCGTTCGGCTGCGGACACACGACCGGCGTGGTCGGCGTGCACGTGATCAGCGCGCTGTTGCTCACGCACTGCGGGCGAGATTCGCGGGTGCCTGCGGCCCACACCCGATCGCCGGCAACTGTCAGCACCGCCGCGCGCGGCAGCATCGCGACATCGGTCAGCGTCAATGCCCCGAGCTCGATGTCGCCGTCGACGCGCGCAACCTTCCCTCCGCACGGCAGTGTCGCGTACAGCCGCGGCGAATCCGGTGCGGCGGCAATATCCGAGATCGCGACGTTGAGCGGCTGCGGCGCTGCGACCACGGGATCGACGACGGAGACCGCGACAATCGACGACGTCCCCATGCAGGTTGCGAGGACGGCGGGCTTCTCCGGGGGCAACACGCGGCCGACGAGGCCATACGCCATTAGTCCGCCACCGCTCGCCGCACCGACCGTGATCCGATCGACGGGGCCGACGGCGACGTTCTGCATCGTGCTCATATCGAGATCGACGAAGGCGATCCCGGCGCCGTGCGCGATCGCGAGCTTGTTCGTGCCGGGGACCGCGGCGGCATCTCGCACACCCATGGGGACGGGGATCGAGCCCGTCACCATGTTGGTCGCGGTGACCACGACCTCGACCTTGTCAGCCGAGACCACGGCGAGGCGATCACCGCCGACCGAGATCGTGAACAGCGGTGCGGTGACGCCGGCGAGCTTGCCCTGGAACTTCATGTCGCGCGGGTCGAGCGTGGGATCGAACGAGTACAGCGCGCTGCCACTGCTCGCATAGATGAAGGGGCGGCGCACCGGGATCGAGATCGCGGTGGCCTGGTCTCCGACGATGTCGATCGTTTGACTCGCCTCGCCGACGCCGACGATCCGGTTGGACACATCGCGCAGCACGACGCTGAGCTGGACGTCGTTGCCAACGGGGAAGTCACCCGCCGGGAACCGGATGCCGTCGCCGAGCGCGCTCGTGGTCGAGATCGGGGACTCGCCGGGCGGCGTCGCGGTTACCGTGACGGTCACCATCCCGGCGGGACGCAGCTCCGTCTGAGTTGGCAGCGCCAGGGTCAGCTCGAGCGAGCCCGAGCCCCCTCCACTGCACCCCAGCAGACACCCCACGAGCGCAAGCGATCTCATCGACTGACCGGGGGCACGCTACCAGACCCCTGCATCGACCTACAACCACATAGATCACAATGACTTCTGAGGATCGCTCGGTACCCTCACGTCGGCGTTGTACTAACCGCGCGGCGAGTTAGGATTGCAGGCGTTGCAGGCGGGTACAGACAAGGGCGGAACGACTGGACCGACGGCCCGGCAGGACCCGGCCCTGCCGCAGGTTTTCGGCCGGTATCTGCTCGTCCAGCGGCTGTCGCGCGGCGGCATGGGCGAGATTTTTCTCGCGAAGCACGGCCTCGCCGGGTTCGAGAAGCTCGCGGTGATCAAGAAGGTTCTCCCGCACCTCGCGGCGGACGCGCAGTTCATCTCGCGGTTCGTCGACGAGGCGCAGGTCGCGATCAAGCTCCAGCACGTCAACGTCGCGCAGGTGTTCGAGGTCGGCCGCGTCGCCGACGAGTACTTCCTCGCGCTCGAGTACGTCGAGGGCCGCGACCTCCGTCGCACGCTCGCGCTGCTCGGTCACCGCAAGCAGCGGATGCCCGTCGACCTCGCGCTGTTCATCGGTCGCGAGCTCGCGAACGGCCTCGCATACGCGCACCGGCGCACCACCAATGACGGCGCGGCGATGAACCTCGTGCACTGCGATATCTCGCCGCCGAACGTGCTGGTGTCGTTCGAGGGCGAGACCAAGGTCATCGACTTCGGCATCGCGAAGAGCGCGATGCGCGGCACCGCGACCGACCCCAAGATGGGCTTCGGCAAGTTCGGCTACATGGCTCCCGAGCAGTTGATCCGCGGCGGTGTGGTCGACCACCGCACGGACATCTATGCGGCGGGTGTCGTGCTCTACGAGGTGGTGACCGGTCAGCGCCTCTACGAGGCCGGGCCGGATCCCGACTACCGCGCGCTCGCAAAGAAGGTCGCAAAGGGCGATCACCCGCTGCCGTCGGAGATCGCGAAGGAGCTCGCACCGTACGACGATCTCGTCGCGACCGCGCTGCGTCCGAAGTCCGAGGATCGCTACCAGAGCGCGGCCGAGTTCCGCGATGCCATCCAGCAGGCGCTCGTCGCGGTCAATCCGACGATCTCGACCGACGCGCTCGGCGCGTACATGCGCGACCTGTTCGCAGACGAGATGTTCGCGCAGAAGGAGATGCAGGATCGCGTCGCCAAGACGCACCTCGCCGACTTCCAGGACGAGTTCCACACCCAGACGATCTCGACGGTGTCGTTCGCGCTCGCGCAGCTGCCGCTGCAGCCGCCGGCGGATGGTGCTCCTGTGCCGGCACGCGCGCGCCCGACCGGTTCGAATCGCGCGATCGGCAAGAGCTCCGCGCCGGTGCCCACGGTCTCGCCCTCGGACTCGCTTCACGATGATCTCGCGCTCGCGGATGGCACTGGAACATCGGTCCGCGAGCAGCCGAACGCCACGTCGAACACCAAGCTGTACGTGGTCGGTGCGCTCGCGTTCGCTGCCGTCGCCGCGGTGATCATCGTTGCGATGACGCGCACGCCGGCACGTGACAAGACGCCGGACCCGGTCGCAACGGCGAGCACGAAGCAGATCACGTTCGAGGCGATCGAGCCCGAGCCGGCGGTCAAGCAGGCCGTTGTACCCATCGTCAAGACCGGCTCTGCAGCCCCCGTCGTCGTCGTCGAGGACAAGGTTCCGGTCAAGCAGGTCAAGCCGCAGCGCAAGGACAGAGA
>JAYUYE010000689.1:0-3719 GCA_043752985.1 Myxococcales bacterium | reverse complement strand
TGCGTCGCGTTACCGTTCGCGTCCCGTATCGCCGCGACGGCGCGCACGCAGCGAGCGCTACGCCTTTGCGACCGCGGCGTCCCAGCGCGCGAGGTGCTCGGCGACCTTTGCGCGATCCGTCGTCGGCGTGAACCGGCGCTGCTCGCGCCAGGTCGTGCGGACCTGATCCTGATCCTTCCACACGCCGGTGCCGAGACCGGCGAGGAATGCCGCACCGAGCGCGGTGGTCTCGACGACCTCGGGCCGCGAGATCTCGACGCCGAGCACATCGCTCTGGAACTGCATCAACAGATCGTTCGCAGACGCGCCACCGTCGACCTTGAGCACCGTCAGCGGGCGGCCCGCATCGCGCTCCATCGCGCGCAGGATGTCGACGTTCTGCAGGGCAATGCCCTCGAGCGTGGCGCGTGCGATGTGCGCTCGCGTGGTGCCGCGGGTGAGGCCCGTGATCGAGGCGCGTGCTTCGGGACGCCAGTGAGGTGCACCGAGACCCGCGAACGCAGGCACCACGATCACACCTCCGGAGTCCGGCACGTTGCTCGCGAGCGCTTCGATCTCCGTCGCCGAGGTGAAGAAGTTGAGACCGTCACGGAGCCACTGCACCGCCGCGCCGGCGATGAACGCAGATCCCTCGAGTGCGTAGCGCAGCTCGCCGGTGCCGAGCTTCCACGCGACGGTGGTCAGCAGGCCGGACTTCGAGACGACGGGCTTGTCGCCAGTGTTCATCAGGATGAACGCGCCGGTGCCGTAGGTACACTTCGCGTCGCCGGGCGAGAAGCAGGCCTGCCCGAACAGCGCCGACTGCTGGTCACCCGCGAGGCCGGCGATCGGAATGCCATCGGGGAGTCCGGCGACGCCCTTCGTGGTGCCGACGATTCCCGACGACGCGACGACCTCGGGGAGGATCGCGCGCGGTACGCCGATCACCTCGAGCAGCTCGTCGCTCCACGCGAGCTGGTGGATGTCGAACAGCAACGTGCGCGAGGCATTCGTGACGTCGGTCGCGTGGACGGCACCGGCAGTCAGCCGCGAGAGCAGGAAGCAATCGATCGTGCCGAACGCGATGCCCCCGGCGAGCGCACGCGCCGCGAGGCCGTCGACGTGGTCGAGCATCCAGCGAATCTTCGTGCCCGAGAAGTACGGGTCGATCGTCAGCCCGGTGAGCTCCTTGACCCGCGCTTCCTTGCCGGTCGCCTTGAGCTCGGCGCAGCGATCCGCGGTGCGGCGATCTTGCCAGACGATCGCGTTGTGGACCGGCGTGCCGGTGGCGCGGTCCCACAGCACCGAGGTCTCGCGCTGGTTCGTGATCCCGATCGCCGCGACCGAGCGGGGGTCGATGTTCGCGATCGCCGCTTGCAGCGCGAGCGTCACGGACGTCCAGATGTCCTCGGGATCATGCTCGACCCAGCCGGGCTGCGGGTAGATCTGGCGATACTCCTTGTAGCCGCGGCCGCGCAGCTGGAGTTGCTCGTCGAGGACGAGCACGGTGGAACCGGTGGTTCCCTGGTCGATCGCGATCACGTGGCGCATGGGGACTCTCTGCAAGACTGGAGGAACTGCCTGACCTCGGCGGCGACGATATCGCGTTCGACGTCGACCGCGATCAGGTGATAGCTGCGCGGCAAGATCCGCAGCCGGACCGCGCGCGCTCGCTCGGCGATCCGCTGGGCGCACGCGACGGGCGCGGTGTGGTCCTGCGTCGCGTGAAGGACGAGCACCGGCTGCGTGATCTCGGGCAGCGCGTCATCGGTGACCTTCATGAACGTCATCAGCTCGCCGAGCGCGCGCATCGGGACAGCCTGGTAGCAGGGGTTCTGCGCTTTCGCGCGCGGATCACGAATGTCCGAGCCACCAAGCTTTGGCACCGTCCGCAGCCGGTGATGCAGCCAGCCCTCGGGCCGCGTCCAGTGGGCGACCTTTGCCGACAGCCCGTCGAGCCACAGCGGCGCCGCGAGGCTCGCAACGCACGCGATGTCCCGGCGCTGACTCGCGAGGTGAAGAGCGAGGAGACCACCGAGCGACTGGCCCACGACGGCGACCCGCCGGCACCGCGGCAGCAGGCCATCGACGGCGCGCTCGACCGCCTCGGCCCAGTCCTCCCAGTGGGTCTGGTCGAGGTCGGCGACCGTGGTGCCGTGCCCCGGGAGTCGCGGTGCGCGCACCGTGAAGCCAGCGTCGGCGAGCCGCTCTCCGAGGTACCGGATCTCGAAGGGAGTACCGGTGAAGCCGTGCACCAGCACGACGCCGACATCGTCGTCTCCGACGAGATCGAACGGGTCGCCCAAGGCCACGAGGTCGGCGTATCACACCGCCGCATACATTGACAGCGACGGGACCCTGCGGTCAGATCGCGTGCAACGTACCGTTCTCATGAGTGAGTGGAAGACCCGCATCACCAAGGTCCAGGTCGTCAAACCGGCCAAGGAAGCCGGCGAGGCGTGTCTGGTCCTGATCTATCCGCCCGGTCCGGATATGGGAAAGCGGTTCCCACTCGCGCGGAGTGAAGTTGTCCTCGGCCGCGGCGCCGATTGCGACATCCAGGTCGATCGCGATTCCGTCTCGCGTCGTCACGCGCGCGTGTTCCGCACCGGCGAGAACTGGTCGGTCGAGGATCTGCAGTCGACGAACGGCTCGTACGTCAACGACGTCCCGGTGACCAAGAGCGTCCT
Source organism: Myxococcales bacterium (assembly GCA_043752985.1). Classification (GTDB taxonomy): domain Bacteria; phylum Myxococcota_A; class Polyangia; order Haliangiales; family Haliangiaceae; genus JABFXX01. The sequence continues at coordinate 1,050 of JAYUYE010000689.1, read as the reverse complement.
CCGCGACGCAGACTTCGTGAAGATCGGCGCGGCGATCTTCAAGTTCCTCTCGGGCTCCGGCGTCGAGGCGAGCTACCACGAAGAGATCTACAAGATGACGATCATCGACGCGCTGACGGGCGCGCACAACAAGCGCTACTTCCTCGAGTTCCTCGAGCGAGAGATCGCTCGCTGCGCGCGCTATCGCCGTCCGCTGTCGCTGCTCATGTTCGACATCGATCACTTCAAGTCGATCAACGACAAGCACGGTCACCTCACCGGCGACTACGTGCTGCGGGAGCTATCGAAGCGACTGCTCGGCCGTGTCCGTCGGGAAGAGCTGCTCGCGCGCTACGGCGGCGAGGAGTTCGCGGCCGTGCTCCCCGAGACCGACATCACCGGTGCACGCACGTTCGCCGAGCAGGTTCGCCGCCTCGTCTGCGATCAGCCGTTCGAGTACGAGGGCGACACGTTCGCCGTGACGGTGTCCGTCGGCGTCGCGACCGTCGAAGGTGAGGACGTCGACGTCAGCGCCTTCATCAAGATCGCCGACGACAATCTGTACAAAGCGAAGCGCGAAGGCAGAAATAGAGTCATCGGTTGACCGGTGTAACCCGGCATCGCGTTCGCACGTCAAAGTCGAATGTCTCGTGACTCGCTCGTCATTGCCGGCGCCACGGGCTTCGTGGGCCAGGCTGTGGCGCGCAAGCTCGCCAGCCGCGCGGATCGGCTCGATCTCGTCGGACTGACGCGCGGTCGCAGCGAGGCGGTCGGCGACTGGGACCGCCTCGTCTCGTGCGACTTGTTCTCACTCAAGGACGTCGAGCGCTCGGTCGTCGGCGCCCGGTTCGCACTCTACCTCGTGCACTCGATGCTGCCGTCCGCGCGGCTCGTGCAGGGGCGGTTCTCCGACCTCGATCTGATCTGCGCCGACAACTTCGGGCGCGCCGCCGCGAAGGCAGGGGTCGAACAGATCGTCTATCTCGGTGGCCTGATCCCCGACCTGCCGGCCGACCAGCTCTCCGATCACCTGTCGAGCAGGCTCGAGGTCGAGGCGGCGCTCGGCGCTCA
>JAYUYE010000688.1:0-3719 GCA_043752985.1 Myxococcales bacterium | reverse complement strand
GCTCCGCGTTCGATGCGGTGCTCCTCGATCCTGCGCTTGCGGACGACGATGACGATGCGCTCGCGATGCTGCACCGGCTCCGCACGGTCGCGCCTGACACGGTCGTCGTGATCTGGAGCGAGCAGCCGACGGTCGGGTTCACGGTGCGGGCAATGCGCGCCGGCGCGCTCGATGTCCTGAAGAAATCGTCGGACGGCGCGGAGATTCGATCGGTGGTCGAGCGCGCGATCGCCCACGGTGCACTCGCCCGCGAGGTTCGCCGGTTGCGCGGTGAGATCGAGAAGGCGCGCGGGCTCGGCGCGGTGATCGGCGACTCCCAGCTCATGCGTCAGCTGCTGCAGATGATCAATCGCGTGGCGGCATCGGATGCGACCGTCCTGATCGTCGGCGAGAGCGGAACCGGCAAGGAGTTGCTCGCACGAACGCTCCATCGCGTCGGTCCGCGTGCCGATGGGCCGTTCGTCGCGTTCGATTGCTCGGCGCTCGCACCGAGCCTGCTCGAAGCCGAGCTGTTCGGACACGAGAAGGGCGCGTTCACCGGGGCCGGTCGCGCGCGCCGCGGCCTGTTTCGTGAGGCCAACGGCGGCACGATCTTTCTCGATGAAATCGGCGACATCGATGCGACCGTTCAGAACAAGCTGCTCCGCGTTCTTCAGGAGCGCGAGATCAAGCCGGTCGGTGGCGATCGCCCTGTCGCGATCGATGTTCGCGTGGTCGCTGCGACGAACAAAGATCTCAAGGCGCTCGTCGCGCGCGGGCAGTTTCGCGAGGACCTGTACTGGCGGCTCGCGGTGTTCCCGGTCCAGGTACCACCGCTGCGCGAGCGCAAGGAGGATATCCCGCTGCTCGCCGCGCACATCCTCGCCAAGCGGCGTGGTGCCGCGAAGAGCTTCGCCGGCGGCGATCTGCCGTATCCGACGCAGATCACCGCGAAGGCGTTGCAGCGACTCGCGAGCTATCGCTGGCCCGGCAACATTCGCGAGCTCGAAAATGTTCTGTCGCGCGCGGCGATCCTGTGTGACGGCGAGATGATCCGGAGCCACGACCTCGACATGCTCGGACTCGATCGACCGGCGGGCTCACCGCAGTCACACGCGCATGACTCCGACGAGCGCGTCGAGCTCCCGGCGATCGAGCTGTCGCGGCTCGGTGATGGCGAAGGTCTCAAGGACCTCGCGGATCGAGCGGTGCGTGCCGTCGAGCGCGCTGCGATCGCTGCGGCACTGCGCCGGGACCGCAATCCGGCGCTCGCCGCGCGCCGGCTCGGCATCAGTCGCGCAAGCATGTACACGAAGATGAAGACGTACGGTCTCGGCCCGGATGGTGCTGCGACCGGCAGCTGAGCTGGTCACCGAGGTGACGCGGTCACGGATTTACTGGAGCGCTAGTTCTTGGATTCGCGGCCGAGGTCGTGCGACGGCGTCCAGGCGGCGATGTCGCGCTCGACGACGACGCGGCGGAGCTTGCCTGCCTTGGTCAACGGGATCTCGGTGACGATCTCGATGACCAGCGGGATGCCGCGCAGGTGCGTGCCGACGAACTCGCGGATCAACATCTCGACCTCGGGCGGAAGGCGACCGTCGACGGTCGGCACGACCTTGAGAACAAGGCTGCCATCGGCGCGCTGCACCGCCTGGAACTGGCGCGTGTGCTTCGCCATGTTGAGGAACAGGATGTTGAACAGGATGCCCTCGACCGGGTTGCCCTGGGCGTCGCGCATCGTGTCGGTGACGCGGCCCTCGACGGCGCCGAACATCGGCAGCGTGCGACCGCAAGCACACGGGGTCTGCGCGCGAGCGGTCGCGAGATCGCCGGTGAGATAGCGGATGAACGGGCAGGCGAGGTTGTGGAGGTCGGTGACGGCGACCTCGCCTTGCTCGCCGGGACGTGAGGCGCGGGTGGTGCCGTCGGGCTCGCGAACGAGCAGCTCGACGATCAGGTTCTCGGCAGATTCGTGGAGGCCGTCGTGTGCCTCGCACTCCATGCCCATCAGCATGAACTCGCGGCAGCCGTAGGTCTCGAACACCGCCGGGCCGAACGCCTTCGCGAGGTCGGCGCGATCGTGCTCCCACAGGCGCTCGGCGCCATAGACGACGGGAATGGTGTCCCAGGTCCGAAGCCCTTCGCGGTTGACGAACCGTGCGAGGTCCGCAAGTGCTTGCGCATAGCCGGCGAGCGCCTGCGGCTTCTCCTTGCGGATCAGATTGACCATCTCCATCAGGTGCTCGTTCGAGCGCACCATGCAGCTCGTGTAGACATCGCGCCGGAGCTTGCGGTCGAGCGCGATCTTTGCGCGCATCAACCGGGTAGGTGGCACGGCCGCGACGCCCCACAGGTGCATCGCCTTGTGACCCATCTTGTAGCCGGCCCACCCGAAGCCGCGCCACCGCATCGCATCGCGCCAGTGCCGCGACTCCGCGCAGAACCGAACTTCGAGCGGCTGCCCGGTCGACCCGCTGGTGGTCTTGATGACCGCCACCGCCGGCGACGCGGCCGTGCGCTCGTCGACCGAGGTCTGCGCGACGGCACGCTCGAGGAGCGGTAGCTTGCGAACGTCGTCAAACGTCTTGATGTCTGCGGGGGCGAGGCCGAGCGCATCCATGGCCTTGCGATAGTGGGTCGTGTTCTCGTACGCGTGCGTGACCAGGCGTCGAAGATATCCGGTGCGCGTCGCGGTCAGCTCGTCGAGGCTGAACCGTTCACTCCGCTGGAGCTCGTGGAGCAGCTGGAACGTGGGACGACCTCGCAAGCGCTCCCACGCGGGATAGAGCGCCTTCTCGAGGAGAAGCCCGTACGGGTCGAAGCTCACCGCTTCACTGTAAGAGGTACCGCTACGCGACGACACAGACGGAGACGTGAGCATTCGGTGAGTGATCGGTGTGCGGATGCGCCCGTGCGGATCTGTGCGAAAGTGTCCTAGGTGACCGAGCGATGGCGCGCAGTAGCGAAGGTCGGAGACGTCCGCGCCGGCGACCTGATTCCGGTCGCGATCGACGGGGTCGAGATGGTGCTGGGCCTCGACGGTGTCCGCTACTTCGCCCTCCAGCGCCAATGCGTTCACCGCGGTGGCGACCTGTCCGAAGGCATCGTGTCGCGCGGACACGTGATCTGTCCCAACCATGCATGGCGGTTCTCGACTGCGACGGGACGTCACGCGGATGCACCAGAGTACTGTCTCGTGACGTACGCCGTACGCGTCGTCGAAGATCAGATCGAGATCGATCCAGAGCCCCAGAGGAACCATGAGTAAGACGGTTAGCTTGATCGAAGGTGATGGCATCGGACCCGAGATCGCCGCGGCGACTGTGAGGGCCATCGACGCTGCCGGTGGCAAGATCACATGGGAGCGCGTCGACGCCGGAATGGCTGGCGTCGAGCGACACAAGGATCCGCTGCCCCCCGCGACCGTCGAGTCGATGAAGACGAACGGGCTCGCGCTCAAGGGTCCACTCGCGACGCCGAGCGGCGGCGGCTACCGCTCGGTCAACGTGACGCTGCGCCAACACTTCGACATGTACGCGAACGTTCGCCCGGCGAAGACAATCCCCGGCGTGCCGTCGCGCTACACGAACGTCGACCTCGTGATCGTTCGCGAGAACACCGAAGATCTGTATGCCGGAGTCGAGCACTACATCGATCCGCGACGCAGTGCGGCCGAGTCGATCGCGATCATCACGAGGTTCGGCAGCGAGCGCTGCATCGTCTACGCGTTCGAGTAC
>JAYUYE010000687.1:0-3724 GCA_043752985.1 Myxococcales bacterium | reverse complement strand
GCTCGACACCACCGCGACGGTCGCGCCGATCGTCCTGCCGGAGGTCGGCACGATCCTCGTCGTCGCGACCGACGGGACGACACCCCTTCCGGTCCGCGTCCAGGTCCTGCCGGCCGGCACGACCATGCTGCCGACGGTGCCCGCAAGCTTCGGCGAGACGCCGCTGGTCGGCGGCCGACTCCACGTCGCGTATGCGGTCGGCGGTAGCGTCACGCTCATCGCACCGCCCGGACGCTGGGAGGTCATCGTCTCGCGCGGCTACGAGTACGAGATCGTGCGGCAAACGATCGATGTGACCGCAGGCGCACTGACTCGCGTCGATGCAGTGCTCGAGCATGTCGTCGACACCACGGGCGTGCAGTGCGGCGACTTCCACGTTCACACCTGGCGCTCGAACGACTCGGGTGACGAGACCGAGCAGAAGCTCGCGCAGGCTGTTGCCGATGGCGTCGAGCTGCCGGTGCGTTCGGATCACGAATACGTCGCCGATTTCGCGGGCGAGATCGCGGCACTCGGTCTCGAGTCCTATGCGGCGGGCTTCGCGTCGATCGAGCTGACGTCGATGGAGCTCTGGGGCCACATGGGCGTGTTCCCGCTGACGCCGCTCCCTGACGAGGTCAACGCAGGCGCGCCGAAGTGGCAAACGTTCCCGACGGCGGAGTCACCCGACACCGAGTTCACGACGCTCGAGCCGCCGGCCGTGTTCGATGCCGTGCGCGCGCGGCCCGAGGCGCCGGTCGTGATCATCAATCACCCGCGCGGTCCAACGAATTACTTTGGCTACGTCGGCTACGACGCCGCGACCGGCACCGCGGACCTCGAAGGTTCGTGGGACACGAAGTTCACGCTCCTCGAGGTGTTCAACGATTCGAGCTGGCTGCAGAACCGCGGCGGCACCGTCACCGACTGGTTCGGCCTCCTCAAGGCGGGGCGCAAGATGTTCGCGGTCGGCTCGTCGGACAGCCACGACATGTCGTCATCGCCCGTCGGCTTTCCGCGCACGTGCATCGAGCTCGGCACCGACGACCCGCGCCAGCTCACCGCCAACCTCGTTCGCGATCGTCTCGCGGCCGGGCGCTCGACGGTCTCGGGGGGAATCTACGTGTCCGCGAAGATCGGCCAGAACGGCCCGGGCACCACGCTAACCGGCGCTGGCTCGCCGATGACCGTTGACGTGGCCGTGCAGGCCGCCTCGTGGATCGACGTCGACGCGATCGATGTCATCGTCGACGGCGAGACCGTCGACACCATCCCCGTCGTTCCCGCCGATGCCGACCCGGGCAACCCGGTCGTGCGCTGGCGCGGGGCGATTCCGATCACCGTACGCGCCACCGGCGGGTTCGTGGTGATCGCAGCTTATGCGCAGCGCACGCTCATGCCGGTGCACCCCGGGCGCATCCCGTTCGGCGTCACGAACCCGATCTTCGTCATGCCGTGATCACATCGCGGCGAGCGCAGCGACCTCGGCAGGCGTGAGAGCCCGGCCGTACAGCCGGACGTCATCGATCGCGCCGTCGAACCGCTGCACGAACGAGCCGAAGTTCTGATCGCACCCGATCGCGAGGTCGTCCGGCGTGTACGCCATCAACACGACCGGTGTCGTGGCATCGAACACGCCGTCCACGTACACGGCCACGGAGGTGCCATCATACGTCGCCGCATAGTGCTGCCACGCGCCTGCGGTCGACGCGCCTCCGAGCCGCCCGCCCCGCACCGCGACGTTCCACGCCGGGGAAAGATCGACCCAGATCTCGAAGGTGTTGGACAGCGTGTTGGCGCCGTCGCGGGCCCGCCCGAACACGGTTCCGGTATGCGAGACCCGTGGACGCACCCACGCTGCGAACGTGAAGGTCGCCGGCTGCAGGGTGCGGGTGTTCGGTACCGTCAGGCACTTCGTGGCGTTGAACAGCGCCGCGCCCGAGCCGACCCTGCCCGCCGTGGGTGTCGGGCAATCCGTGCAGGTCGCATCGTGCGGGACCGCCGCGCTGTCGAAGCGAAGGTCCTGCTTGTCGAACGCGAAGTGCACCAGCAAATCGGAGAGCATCGCGGCGTCACCAGCGGCGTCGCCAGCGGCGTCGGTGCCATCCGTGGGCGCGCTCGGCGCGTCACCGAGCGGATCGAAGTCGATGCGCCCGCACGCCGTGACGAGACCACAAGCCAGGACTGCGTATCTCACTCCCGGAGTATGAAGCCATAGAACACGGAGCGTCGAGGTCGACAGCCGACGACGTCGGATGTATGACGCCCGCACCATGATCAAGCGCCCGAAGATCGCAATCATCGGCGCCGGCGGCAACGTCGGTGCTGCCGTCGCTCAGTTCGCCGTCACCAAGGAGCTCGGTGACCTCGTCCTGATCGACATCAAGGCGGGTCCCGCCGAAGGTCGCGCCCTCGATCTCACCCAGGCCGGCGCCTGGGAGGGCTTCAACAACACGTCGTTCATCGCGACCGACAAGCCCGAGATGATGGCCGGAGCGGACGTCGTCGTGATGACCGCCGGCGTCCCACGCAAGCCCGGTCAGTCGCGCGAGGAGCTCATCAACATCAACGCCGGGATCGTCAAGGCGATCTGCGCCGACGTGAAGAAGCACGCGCCCGACGCCGTGCTGATCGTCGTCTCGAACCCGCTCGACGCGATGGTGTTCGTCGCCAAGCAGGTCACCGGCTTCCCGCGTGAGCGCGTGATCGGCTCGGCCGGCGTGCTCGACAGCGCCCGGTTCCGCACGTACCTCGCGCTCGCCACGGGCGTCAGCGTCGAGGACATCTCGGCGGTCGTGCTCGGCGCTCACACCGACAAGGACATGGTCCCGATCACGTCGACCGCGACGATCGGCGGCGTGCCGGTCACGAAGTACCTCTCGGCCGAGAAGCTCACCGAGGTCGTCGAGAACACCAAGAAAGGTGGCGCGACGCTGACCGGTCTGATCGGAACGAGCGCGTGGCTCGCGCCCGGCGCCGGCACCTGCCTCATGGTCGAGGCGATCGTTCGCAACCAGGGCCGCGTCCTGCCGTGCTCCGTGGAGCTCCAGGGTGAGTTCGGCGTCAAGGGCGCCTTCCTTGGCGTTCCGTGCAAGCTGACGGCGAAAGGTGCCGAGGCGGTCTACGAGTTCGAGCTGTCGGCTCAGGAGAAGGAGGCGTTCGCAAAAGCGGTCGCCGCCAACACGGAGCTGATGAACATCGCGCGCGGCTTCCTGAGCTAGCAGAATTCCGGCTCGAATGGCCGGAGCTGGGCGGCTGGGTCGGTACGAGCTGAATCACTGTTCGTGATCGACAGCGCGCTGCCGAAACCGAAGCGCTAGGCCATCTTGGCTTTGAGACCCGCGTCGAGCGCGTCGAGGAACTGCTCGGTCGTCAGGTGCGGCTGCGTCGCCGAGATCAGGACCGCGAGGTCCTTCGTCATCTTGCCGGATTCGACCGTCTCGACGCAGACCTTCTCGAGGTCGTCGGCGAACTTCACGACGTCCGGAGTGCTGTCGAACTTGCCGCGGTACTTGAGACCCTGCGTCCACGCGAAGATCGAAGCGATCGGGTTGGTGGACGTCTCCTTGCCCTTCTGATGCTCTCGGTAGTGGCGAGTGACCGTGCCGTGCGCGGCCTCGGACTCGACGGTCTTTCCGTCCGGAGTGATGAGCACGGAGGTCATCAGTCCGAGCGAGCCGTAGCCCTGCGCCACGATGTCGCTCTGCACGTCTCCGTCGTAGTTCTTGCACGCCCACACGAAGCC
>JAYUYE010000686.1:0-9055 GCA_043752985.1 Myxococcales bacterium | reverse complement strand
AGAAGGCCCTGTCGCCCGCGAAGACTGCGAAGGCGGCGCGCAAGGAGAAGGCGCGTGCGTCGGACGCCGAGGCGGATGCGCTCGAAGCCGAGGAGCGGCTCAAGAAGCCCAAGAAGGTGAAGCCGGGCTCTGCGCTCGTCGTCGTCGAGTCACCGGCCAAGGCGCGTACGATCCAGAAGTACCTCGGCGCTGGTTATGTCGTGAAGGCATCGGTCGGTCACGTGCGTGATCTACCCAAGTCGAAGATCGGCGTCGACTTCGACAACAACTTCGAGCCGACCTACGAGATCATCGAGGGCAAGAAGAAGGTTGTCGCGGAGATCCGCAAGGCCGCACGCGAGAACGAGATCGTCTACCTCGCAAGCGATCCGGATCGCGAAGGCGAGGCGATTGCCTGGCACATCGCCGAGGGGATCAAGGACGTCAACACGAACCTCAAGCGCGTCCTGATCAACGAGATCACGAAGAAGGGCGTCGCTGCCGCGATCGCCGCGCCGCGCGAGATCGACATGAACAAGACCGACGCGCAGCAGGCGCGCCGGATCCTCGATCGGCTCGTCGGCTACGAGATCAGTCCGATCCTGTGGAACAAGGTGCAGCGCGGACTGTCCGCCGGGCGCGTGCAGTCGGTCGCAGTGCGCCAGGTCTGCGAGCGCGAGGAAGAGATCAAGGCGTTTGTCCCCGAGGAATACTGGTCGGTCGACGTGACGTGCCGTTCGGACGCTCCCGCCTCGCCAGCGTCCGCTGGCTCGTCCCCGCCGTTCGACGCGCGGATCTGGAAGTGGAAGGGCGAGAAGGCCGAGCCGAAGACCGCTGACCAGGCGACCGCGATCGCGGCCGAGCTCAATGCGGGCACGGCGATGGTGTCGACGGTCGACCGCAAGGAGCGGCGCAAGAAGCCGCAGGCGCCGTTCATCACGAGCCGTCTGCAGCAGGACGCGGCGCGCAAGCTCCGCTACACGGCGAAGCGCACGATGGCGCTCGCGCAGCGCCTCTACGAAGGTGTCGAGCTCGGGGACGAGGGCCCGACCGGTCTCATCACGTACATGCGTACGGATTCGACCCGCGTCTCCGATGACGCGTTGACCGCACTGCGCGCGTACATCGGCGAGACCTACGGTGCCGAGTACTTGCCCGAGACCGTCAACACGTACGGCAACAAGGAGCGCGCGCAGGACGCCCACGAAGCGATCCGCCCGACGTTGATGGAGTGGCCGCCCGAGAAGGTGGCCGTCGCCCTCGCCGAGCACCCCGAGGGCAACGAGCTCGTGAAGCTCTACACCTTGATCTGGCAGCGCTTCGTCGCGTCGCAGATGGTGCCGGCGGTGTACGACGCGACCACGGTCGACATGGAGCGCGGCGAGGCTGTGCTGCGTGCCACAGGTCAGGTCATGAAGTTCGCCGGCTACACCAAGGTGTACGAGGTCGCCGAGAGCGACGACGCCGCGGCGCAGGCAGCCGACAGCGCGGACCGTCTGCTGCCGCCGCTCGAGGTCGGTGACGTGATCACGCTCGAGAGCGTGCGGCCCGAGCAGCACTTCACGCAGCCGCCGCCGCGGTTCTCCGAGGCATCGCTCGTCAAGGAGCTCGAGGAGAACGGCATCGGTCGCCCGTCCACGTACGCCGCGATCATGTCGACGATCGTCGACCGTGGCTACGTCGAGAAGAAGGAGAGTCGATTCTGGCCGACCGAGCTCGGGATCCTGGTCAACGGCCTTTTGGTCGTCAGCTTTCCCGAGATCGTGTCGAGCGCGTTCACCGCCAAGATGGAGTCGGATCTCGACAAGGTCGAGGAAGGCTCGCAGGACTGGCGCAAGCTGCTCGGCGGGTTCTACGCGCCGTTCAAGCTCGAGCTAGAGACCGCGCGGTCCGAGATGCGGGACGTCAAGCGCGAGGAGATCGCGACCGAGTGGGTCTGCGAGAAGTGCGGCAAGCCGATGGTCATCAAGTGGGGACGCAACGGCAGCTTCCTCGCGTGCCAGGGCTATCCCGAGTGTCGAAACACCATGGAGGTCGTGAAGAACCTCGACGGTACGTGGGAGAAGGTTCCGCCGCAGACCACCGACGAGATCTGCGAGGAGTGTCAGGCTCCCATGACGATCAAGCGTGGTCGGTTCGGCAGCTTCCTCGCGTGCACGCGCTACCCGGACTGCAAGACGACCAAGCCGATCTCGCTCGGCGTGAAGTGTCCGCGCCAGGGCTGCGGCGGGTTCATCGCCGAGAAGCGGTCGCGCCGTGGCAAGCCGTTCTACGGCTGCTCGAACTGGGCGAAGAAGCAGTGCGACTTCGTCGCGTGGGACAAGCCGGTTCCGCAGCCGTGCCCGGTCTGCAACGCGAAGTTCGTTGTCAAGAAGGAGAACAAAGGCGGTGTCACGCTCCGCTGCGTGGAGTGCGACTGGAAGCAGGGCGTGGACGATGCGGAGGAGCACGCGGCGTGACCGGCCCGTTCACCACGCCATCGACTGCGACGGTCGCGGCCCGATTGTCATGCCCGCACGCGAGCGCGCGGGTGGCTCGCGACGTCCGGCCGGTGCTCGCTCGGTGCGGTCGATCTGACCTCGGCAACCACGCGCGCTCGCTGCGCTTCCGGGGGGTGTGCCGCGATCTGCGCCGCGCCGCTCGGTCTCGCTCGACGTCGTGGTGAACTGGCCGTGCCGTTCTCGTTCTACGTCTTCGCCGGGCTGCTCGCGCTGCTCGCGCTGATCCCCGCGACGCTCAAGCTCGCTGGCGTCGTCCTCGGGCGGCGCCGCGCGCTGTGTCCCGCGTGCAATCACAAGCAGCTCGCGATGACGGGCGGTGCGATCGCATCGCGCAGCTCGCCTCCCGATCAGTCGGCGACCTGGGCCGAGTACCAGTGCGACTACTGCAACGCGCAGTTCGTGAAGCTACTCGGCACCGGGCTGATGACGCGACAGGCGTGGATCGCCGGCGCGAAGGAGCCGATACCGACCGCGATCGTGGTCGTCGATCGAAAGGACTCGTGAGCGTCGACATCGAGTACCTCTGCATGACCACCGACCCGTGCCAGGTGGTGGACACCTGTCGCGGCGTGCTGCACGCCAACCGCCAGTACGTGTTCGATCGCTGCCCGATCTGGTTCGAGACGGACATGAGATCCGGTCTACATCTTGTTCAGGAGGCGTCGAATTCGCGAGCGGTCGTGATCCAGCGCAGGGACAAATGACCACGTGGACGCCCGACGTCACGATCGTCGGCGCTGGCATGGCCGGAAGCGAGGCAGCGTGGCAGCTCGCCGAGCTCGGATTCCGGGTCGCACTGATCGAGATGAAGCCGTGTGCGATGTCGCCGGCGCACCAGAGCCCATTGCTCGGCGAGCTGGTGTGCAGCAACTCGCTGCGCAGCGATGATCCGATCTCGCCGGCCGGCTTGCTGAAGCACGAGCTGCGCCGCTGCGGGTCGCTGGTGATCGCGTGCGCGGATCAGCACAAGGTCCCGGCAGGGCAGGCGCTCGCGGTCGAGCGGTTTGGCTTCGCACGTGCGATCACCCAGCGGCTGGCGCTGCATCCGCGGATCCGGATCGAGCGACGCCGCATGGACGCGCTCCCCGACGGTCCCGTGATCGTGTGCACCGGGCCACTCACCGAGGGCGCACTCGGCGAGGTGATCCGCGCGGAGCTCGGCGGTGATCGGATGTATTTCTACGATGCGATCGCGCCGATCGTCGCGGCGGACTCCATCGACTGGGACTTCGCGTTTCTCGCGTCGCGCTGGGGCAGAGATGCGGACGCGCCGGACCGTGACTCGAGCGAGGAGCGCGCGGCCGGTGGGGACAGCGGAGTCGGGGACTACGTCAACTGCCCGCTCAACAAGGCCGAGTACGAAGACTTCATTACGGCCGTCAACGGCGGGCGCAAGGTGCTGCCGCATGACTTCGAGGAGCCGAAGTACTTCGAGAGCTGCATGCCGATCGAGGTCATGGCTGAGCGGGGACCGCAGACGCTGCGGTTCGGACCGATGAAGCCGATCGGGCTCAAGGATCCGCGCACCGGATTCCGGCCGTGGGCGGTGGTCCAGCTCCGCCCCGAGAACAAGTACCTCACAGCGTACAACCTCGTCGGATTCCAGACCCGGCTCGCGTATCCCGAGCAGCAGCGGATCTTCCAGATGATTCCGGCGCTGCGGCGCGCCGAGTTCCTGCGGTTCGGATCGATCCACCGCAACACGTACATCGATGCTCCGTCGCGGCTCGGCGACAGGTTCGAGCTGCGGAGCAGGCCCGACGTCCGGTTTGCCGGACTCTTGACAGGTGTCGAGGGCTATATCGAGTCCTGCGCGATGGGCCTCGTCGTCGCGTGGATGCTCGCCGGTGACGTCAGCGGACGCGCGGTGCCGCCGCCGTTTCCGACGACGATGCTCGGTGGCCTTCATCACCACGTCACCGGCTACCGCGAGCCCGGCTACAAGTATGGGCCGACCAACGTCAACTATGGCCTCCTGCCGCCGCTCGACGATGACCGCAAGGATCATCGCAAGCAGCGGATGAGCGAGCGCGCGCGCGTGGACCTCGAGCGCTGGCTCGGCACGGTACGCGTCCGCGCCGCCTGACTCGTGATACAGCACGCCGGTGAAGCGCCTCCTCGGTAAGTTCGCGATCGTCACCGGCGGATCGAGCGGCATCGGAGCGGCCTGCGCCGAGGCACTCGCGGCCGAAGGTGCCGGTGTGCTGGCGACCGGTCGCCGCTACGATCACGGCCCCGCGCGGCAGCCTGCGCTTGGCAAGGTTGTTCACGCCGGACTCGATGTCACTGACGAGGCAGAGGTTGCGCGCCGGTTCGCGGAGCTCCCCGAGTGCGACATCCTCGTGTGCTCGGCGGGCGTCGGCACGTTTGGCCCGGTGATCCATGCGTCCGCGCAGGAGCTGCGGGCGATGCTCGACGTCCACATCGTCGGCACGCTCTTGTGCGCGCAGGCCGCGCTGCGCCGGATGCAGCCACGTGGGTCCGGCCACATCGTGGTGATCGGCTCGCACGCGGCCCACCGCTCGTTCACGGATTGCTCGGGATACACTGCTGCGAAGGCGGGCCAGCTCGGCCTCGTACGCGTGCTCGCCGAGGAAGCGAGACCGTTCAACGTCCGCGTCACCAATCTCCTCGCCGGCGCGACCGACACGCCGATCTGGGACGATCGTCCTGGCTTCGATCGCACGAAGATGATGAAGCCCGAAGATGTGGCGAGCTTCATGATCGCCGTCCTGGCGCGCCCGGGGATCGCGGTCGAAGAAGTGATCGTGATGCCGCCCGCGGGCGTGCTCTAGGTCACGACGAGATCAGGCGCGACGGGGACCGGGTGGCCGACCGCGAGCGCGCGATCCTGGCGCCAGTGCCAGCCAACGTCGGCGACCGCCGCGTGGTGGGTGAGCGCATCGTGGAGCCGAACGAGCAGCGACCGCGTCGGCTCGCCGAGGTCGGCTCCGGTCCACGCGCGCGTGAGCTCGAGCGTGTACAGCGTCTCGCCACGGGCGACGAGCCGGAGCACCTCGACATCATGCGAGCTGCCCGGCCGGCGGGCGCGGACGACGTGGCCCTCGACCACCCAGCTATCGATGTCGGGAGCAAGGGCACTCGCGAGGCTCGACAGGAGGTCGCGCGTGGAAGCCGGATCGCACAGCGTGAACCGGGCCAGCGTCCGGACCTCTGGAGGGTCGTGGAGGATCACCGCGATCTCGTTCCCGTGCCGATGGCGGGCGTACAGCTTCTTCGCGAACCCTACGGTCGCGCCGATCGCCATCACTGCGAGCCACGGGACGGGCACGCTTGGAGAGTAGCGCGAAAACTCGCATCCGCACCGCGCTCGATCGATCCTCGGGGGATGGACTGGGACGCCGCACTCGGCGCATTCCGCACGTACCTCGAGATCGAGCGGAACTACTCGCCGCGGACGGTCGAGGTGTATCTGCGCGACTGCTCGGCGCTGCGGACGCACCTGTACGAGAAGCGTGGCAAAGATATCCCGCTCGCGAAGCTCTCGGCGATCGAGGTACGCAGCCAGCTCGCCGCGCTGTTCGGCATCAACGGGCCCGCAACCATCGGGCGCAAGCTGTCGAGCGCGCGCGCGTTCTTTCGCTTCCTCGTCAAGCGCGGCGTGATCGCCGGCAATCCGGCCGCCGCGATCCGTGGGCCCAAGAAGGGCAAGCCGCTGCCGCGTGCGCTCGGCAAGGAAGACGCGGAGCTCTTGGTCGAGGCGCCCGGTGCAACGGGGCGCACGAGTCACCGCCGGCTGTCGGCGAGCGAGGAGGCGCGGCAGAAGGTCTTGCGCCTGCGCGATACCGCCATGCTCGAGATGTTGTACGGCACCGGGCTGCGCGTCTCCGAGCTGTGCGATATCGATCTCGACGATGTCGATCGCGCGCGGTTCGTTGCGCCGATGCTGCTCGTGCGGCACGGCAAGGGTGGCAAGTCGCGTCAGGTTCCGATCGGTGAGCAAGCCGACGCAGCCCTCACGGCGTACCTCGAGAAGCGGGGGCAGCTCGGCGCGAGCAAGGCGGTGTTCCTGAGCTCGGGTGGGTCGCGCCTGACACCACGCTCGGTGCAGCGGATGGTGAAGCAGTGGACGATCGCCGGCGGCGTGCATGCCGATGCCACGCCGCACGCGCTGCGCCACTCGTTCGCGACCCACCTGCTCGACGAGGGCGCGGATCTGCTCTCGATCCAGGAGCTGCTCGGTCACGCGAGTCTGTCGTCGACGCAGATCTATACGAAGGTGTCGTTGCAGCACCTGCAGGAGGTCTACGACGACGCGCACGACAAGATGGCGAAGGCGCGCGCGAACCGGCTCAAGCCGTGATGTGGAAGTGCGCGTTGCTCGCCGCAGTGGCTGCTAGTTGCAGCTCGCGCGGCAAGACCGAGTGCAGCCTGATCCACCGAGGAGGAGCCCGCGGTCCAAGCGCAGCGCGTTCCTGCGCTCGGCGAATGTACCAAGGGCGGGTTTCGAATTTTGGTGTTCCCGATGCCCAGAGGCGGCGGGGCGGCCCAGGTCAGCCAGGCGTTCACGTTGCGCCCCTGACGCTGCGCCGCCGCCCGTGCTACCAAGCATCGGTGAAGACGCCGGAGATTCACTCGACGACGATCCTCTCGGTCCGCCGCGGTAGCACCGTGGTGGTCGCCGGCGATGGCCAGGTGACCCTGGGCAACACCGTGGTCAAGGCCGGTGCGCGCAAGGTGCGCCGCCTCGGCGAAGGGCGGGCGATCGGCGGGTTCGCCGGGTCTGCCGCCGATGGGATGGCGCTGTTCGAGCGCCTCGACGAGAAGCTCCGCGAGCAGCGCAGTCCGTTGCGGCGCGCGGCCGTCGAGCTCGCGAAGGAGTGGCGCACGGATCGCGCGCTGCGCCGGCTCGAGGCGATGCTCGTCGTGGCCGATGCCGAGGCGACGTTCATCCTGTCGGGGACCGGCGATGTGATCGAGCCCGATGACGGCGTGTGCGCGATCGGCTCCGGCGGTAGCTACGCGCTCGCCGCTGCACGCGCGCTGTTCCGTCACACCGAGATGTCGGCGCGCCAGATCGTCGAGACCTCGATGCAGCTCGCTTCCGAGATCTGTATCTACACGAACGCAAACCTGACGATCGAGGAGCTCACTTCGTGACCATGGCCGAGACCGACCTGACGCCGGCGAAGATCGTCGAAGAGCTCGATCGCTACGTGGTCGGTCAGCGCGATGCCAAGCGCGCGGTCGCGGTCGCCCTGCGCAACCGGTGGCGCAGGCAACAGGTCCCGGGCGAGCTGCGCGACGAGATCGCGCCGAAGAACATCATCATGATCGGACCGACCGGCGTCGGAAAGACCGAGATTGCGCGGCGGCTCGCGCGCCTCGCACGCGCGCCGTTCCTCAAGGTCGAGGCCAGCAAGTTCACCGAGGTCGGCTACGTCGGCCGCGATGTCGATTCGATCGTCCGCGATCTCGTCGAGGTCGCGGTCAAGCTCGTACGCGACGAGGAAGCGTTGAAGGTTCGGCCGCGCGCGAAGGAAGCGGCCGAGGAGCGCGTCCTCGATCTGCTGTTGCCGCGCGCCGGCGGCCGCTCGTTCACGGATCGTCCCGATGAGCCGGCCACGCCGGGCAGCGATGCCACGCGCGAGAAGCTGCGCGTGATGCTGCGCGATGGAAGGCTCGATGACCGCGAGGTCGAGATCGAGCTGACCGACGACTCCAATCCGCTGATGTCCGTGCTCGGCGGGCAGCCGGGGATCGACGAGAACGCGCTGTCCGGGCTCAAGGACATGTTCGGCTCGTTCAATCGCGGCAAGACCAAGCGCCAGAAGCTCAAGGTGCCGCAGGCGTGGCAGGCGCTGACCACGCAGGAGGTCGAGAAGCTGATCGATCACGATGCCGCCACGCGCGAGGCCGTACGTCGCGCCGAGAACGCGGGCATCGTGTTCATCGACGAGATCGACAAGATCGCGACCAACCGCGATCGCCACGGTGCCGACATCTCGCGCGAAGGCGTGCAGCGCGATCTGCTGCCGATCGTGGAGGGCTCGACCGTGACGACCAAGTACGGCCCCGTGCGCACCGATCACGTGCTGTTCATCGCGGCCGGTGCGTTTCACATGAGCAAGCCGAGCGACCTCATCCCCGAGATGCAGGGCCGGTTTCCGATCCGCGTCGAGTTGACGCCGCTGGTCGCCGACGACTTCGTGCGGATCCTCACCGAGCCGCAGAACGCGTTGACCCGCCAGTACGCGGCACTGCTGCTGACCGACGGCATCACGATCGAGTGGACGCCCGAAGCGGTAAAGGAGCTCGCGGAGATCGCCGCGGACGTCAACCGCCGGACCAACGATATCGGCGCGCGACGGCTGCACACCGTCCTCGAGCGGCTGCTCGACGATCTGCTCTACAACGCGCCCGACATCGGTACGCAAACCATCCCGATCACGCCCGCGTACGTGCGCGAGCGCCTCGGTGCGCTGGTCGCAGACGAAGATCTCACCCGATACATCCTCTAGTGGTACACACAGCGAGATGACGCAAGCCGAGCTTCTTGCCCTCGCTGATCAGGTTCTCCTCAAGAACAACAAGCCGCAGCCGATCGTGCTCAC
>JAYUYE010000685.1:0-3725 GCA_043752985.1 Myxococcales bacterium | reverse complement strand
CGGACACCGTCCACGGATTCTCCGGCGCCGCCGGGTTCGCTGCGGCGGGGGGCGCCGCGATCGCCATCACCGCAAACAACTTCGAGATCTGCTTCGTCTTCATGTCCAACTCCTCGCGTTCTTGACGGTTCAAGAGGGAGGACGGACTCCGGGCAGAACTGTTAACGGAAGATCGCGTGGCGGATTGCGCGACGCCGACGTGTCAGCTCATGAGAGCGCAGGTCGCATGCCGGTGACCTCGCGCTCGAGCAGGCGGTGCTCGGGTACTGGACGCGGCTCGCGACCACCGGCAACCCCGATAGCGCCGACGCTCCGGCGTGGCCTGCGGATAGCGTCGCGCAAGACCCTTACCTCGAGCTCAAGAATCCGCCGTCCGCGGCGGCGCGCACCGCGCTGTGCGACTTCTGGGACGCGCTCTAACCTAGAGGCGGTAGTGCAGCTGGACCAGCGCGTAGCCGCCGGTCGGCCCGCTGTTGCCGAAGCCGAACATCTCGACCCGCGTGTTGAGGACGAGCTCGAGGTGCGAGTCGAGGAAGTAGTGGAGGTTCATGTCCACGCCGTCGCGATCGAGATCCTTGATCCGGATGTTCGAGTCGTAGTGACCGAGGCCGATGTCGAGGAGCAGAAAGTTCGTGAGCGTCAGCGAGCCCAACAGGTAGCCGACGAGCTGCAGCGGTGCACCACCATCGGGATTGGTCGACGTGCGGTCGATGACCGTGTTGACGAACTGGATCTCGGTCTGGAGCAGGAGGTTCGCGGCCGGGATGTGAATCTTGCCGGTCACGCCGAAGCGGTACTCCTTGTCATCGGGCCCCTTCGTGATCATCGCCTCGCCGCCGACCGCGAGCGCGGGGTTGAGGCGCGCCTCGACGTAGGCGGCGCCGCCACTGTCGTGCGAGACCGGGCTGATCAACGGATCCTCGATGAACCCGGTCGCGTGCGCCTCGAACTGCGGCTTGATGTACGCGACGTGGAGGCCGTAGGTCTCGGTGTACAGCGGCGTGCCGCCGTAGCGCCGGGTGTAGACCGGATGCTCGGCGAGCCGGAGCCCGAACACCGGCATGAACCGGCCGGCGCGAATGTACAGTCCCTCGTTGGTATCGGCCTCCTGCTGCCACATCAGGTAGTGCTCGCGCGACCACACCCGAGTTGCAGCCTTGTTGCCGAACTGCGCCGGGCGCGGTCCGAAGTTCGCGTTGATCGAGAAGCTCCCGAGCTTCACGTTCGCGTAGGCCTCGATCTGCATCGGGAAGTACACGAGGAACTTCTCGGGCGTCGCCATGAAGCCGCCGGCGCTGCGCAGATCGCCGCCGAGGGTCAGCCGCGCGGGCAGCTTGAACTTGTTGTAGAAGAACTCGGGGGCCGTGCTGAGCTGCGCCATCGAGTCGGCGACCGCGAGGCCGTTCTCGTTGAGCAGATTGCCGCCGGCGGGCGAGATGTGGCACCCGGTACACGTCTGGTCGTGGACGAGTTGGAACTGCGGGTACGCATCGGCGCGGCCGGCCAAACCGAACAGACCGGCGAGCACGATAAAGCTAGCGAGGATGAGGGTCTTCATCAGTCAAGCCCCGCCGCGCCCTTGGTGATCCACTCGTGAATCAAGGCGACATCGATGTCGGACATCGGCTGGTCGTACGGCATGCGAGGCGTGTTGCCCTCGCCACCCGGGGTGACCAGCACCTGATAGAGCAGCGAGCTCTCGGGCTCCCCCCGGATGACCAGGCTGTACGTGTTGATCGAGTCCTTCGCTTCCTCGACCGTGTCGAAGGCGTAGTCCTCGGCTCTCCGGAACGAGCTGTGGCATTGCGCGTTCCCGCAGCTCGGCTGCAGGATTGCGACAGTGATGTACTGGAGCGTTGCAGGACGATCGTCTTCCGACGTCCCGCACGCGGCGAGCGCCAACAAGGCAACTACGTAGCTCGGTCGCATGCGCGAGACAGTAGCGCAGCGCTCGGGGGAATTGCGTAGCTCGCGGCGACTTCGTGGATCGCGTTACTTGGTCGAGCGAGCGCGAGCGCGGCGAAGCGCAGATCCCGCGCCGGCGCTGGACGCGCGCGCGATCCGCGGCGCGATTCGTGCGGTCGGCCGCCGCGTGCGGCGCGAGAGCATCGGCGGATCGACAAGCCGGTAGGCCATGGCTTCGCGGTTCTCGCTCCGCATCACGAGCCGAACGCCCGAGTACGACGCGTCGATCGAGCACACCTTGTTCGCGGCCATACCGGCCGCGAGCGCGATGCGGCGAACGACGTCTTCGGAGACGCGACGCGATGACCGACGCCAGGCGACCCAGAAGCCGCCGGCCGGGTGAAGCCGGCCCACGACGTCCGTGAACCGGCGCTCGAGCTCCTCCAGCGAGTCGACGAACATCACGACGACGTCGACCAGCGGGAGCCGCAGATCGATCGTCACGCGAACGTTGTCACTCACGAGCATGCGAACGAACGCACCCGGTGCGTTCAGCAGGCAGACCTTGTGGCCAGCCTTGATCCCCAGCTTCTTCGGCAGTGGATGTCCCGGGTACCCAGCCATGACCCAGCGATAATGCAGCGCCCAGCCAAGAGGTCAAACAGGAAGCCCAAAACATCTTTCAACCCAATGAGATCGTTCACTTCACGTGCGATCCACCCGCTCCGGATATTTGGTGAGGTGGGGAACATCTGTGGCCGCCGTTCCGGGGCATTTCAGCCTGTTCTCCGAAACCCGAAGTCCCGGCCATGGCGCGCCTTGACTTTGATCGGCGAGTTGTCCAGACCGTGTCTCAACGCATGCCGCACGGTCTTTTGCTGATCAACCTGGGCACCCCGGACGAACCGACCACGGCCGCGGTACGCAGATATTTGCGCGAGTTCCTCGGGGATCCTCGCGTCATCGACATCAACGCCGTCGGGCGAAAGCTCCTTCTCGAGCTCATCATCTTGCCGACCCGGCCGGCAAAGAGCGCTCACGCGTATCGCTCGATCTGGGACGAGAAGCGCGGCTCCCCGCTCATGTATCACTCGCAGGATCTCGCCGCGGGCGTGGCCGCGAAGCTCGGCGCGGAGTGGCGCGTCCAGCTCGCCATGCGCTACGGCAAGCCGTCGATTCCGACGGGGCTCGACGCCCTGATTGCAGCCGGGGTCGATCGGATCGTCGTGCTCCCGCTGTTCCCGCAGTACGCGTCGTCGTCCACCGGGACCGCGGTCGCGCGCGTGATGGAGCTCGCACAGCAAGCGTGGACCGTTCCCTCGCTCGACTTCGTGCCCGCCTTCTTCGATGACGCCGGCTTCCTCGATGCGTTCGCTGCGATCGGAAAGCAGAGCCTCGCCGAGGCGAAGCCCGATCACGTTCTGTTCTCGTTCCACGGGCTGCCGGTTCGCCAGGTCACGAAGACGGACACGACGGGCGCGCACTGCTTCAAGACCGAGACGTGCTGCGACACGCTCGCGAACCCCAGCTGCTAACGCGCGCAGTGCTTCCACACGGCGCGCTCGCTCGCGGCGCGCCTCGGCCTCACCTCCGACGGCTACACGGTCTGTTTTCAGTCCCGCCTCGGCCGCACGCCGTGGATCCAGCCGTACACCGACGTCGTGATCGATCAGCTCGCGAAGAAGGGCGTGAAGCGCCTCGCCGTGATGTGCCCGGCGTTCGTCGCGGACTGTCTCGAGACGATCGAGGAAATCGGAATGCGCGCGCGCGAGCAGTTCAAGGCAGGCGGCGGCGAGGAGCTCGTGCTCGTGCCATCGCTC
>JAYUYE010000684.1:0-3728 GCA_043752985.1 Myxococcales bacterium | reverse complement strand
GCTGCGCGTCGGCCTGCGCGATGCATACGCGGATGTCGCGGTCAGCGGATCGATCGCGGTCCGCGCGGGCTACTTCGAGACGCTCGTCGATCCCGATCTCGACGCGGACATCCAGCGCGAGTTCGTCGACCGGCCGATCGAGAGCCGCGGGGTGCGCGCGACCGAGGGCTACCAGACCCAGGGGCTGCCGCCCGGGCGCTCGCTCGGCGCCGCGTTGCGGCTAGATCCGGGGCGCGATCCGACCGGCGCGGCCGGGCCGCGGATCGGGTTCGAGCTCGCGGTGCAGAACGGCGCGGACGAGTATGCGTCGAACAATGACAACGACACGCCGGCCGCATCGGCGAGCGTGTTCGTGCGGTTGCCGAAGGAGAGCTGGGTGGTCGCATCCGCGCGGTTCAATCGCCGCACCGATGGCGAGCTGCCGTTCCGCCGCGACGAGGACGACATCGAGGGATCGTTCGGCGCCAAGCTCAATGCCGGGCCGGTCAGCGTCGGAGCGGGCGTGGTGTTCGTTCGCACGATGTTCCCGACGACCGCTAGCCCTGTCCAGAACGCGTTCGGCGCGCACGGTCAGCTGATGGTGCGCGCGGGTGTCAGGCTCGCGGTCGGCTACCGGTTCGGGATCCTCGATCCCTCGAGCCTGTTCCTCACGGATCGTGTGATCGAGCACACCGTCGGCGCGGTGCTCGGCGTGCCAGCCTTGCACATGCGCTTGCAGGTCCAGGTCACGCACGTGCAGGAGCAGGGCGCCCGCGATCTGACGAACGACCGCGCGCAGATCGCGGCGGAGCTGGCACTGTGAACCTGCGCGCGCTCGTGGTCTCGGCGGTCGGTTCCGCGGCTGCGTTGGCCGCGTGTGGCGATGCCGCGCCACGTGCGCGGGCCCAGGTGATCGGCTCGCTCGACGATGCGGTCGGGGGCCCGCACGCGCTCGGGCAGGTCGGCGACTTCCTCCTCGAGAACGATCAGATCCGGCTCGTGATCTCCGACACCGGTGTCAGCACCGAGCCCGGCAAGATCTCGACGTACGGTCGCGCGAACACCACGTTCGGCGGCTCGCTGGTCGATGCCGACCTCGTGCGCGTTCATGGCAGCGAGGCGCGCGGCAACGATCAGCTCGCCGAGCTGTTGCCGGGGTTTCTGTTCACCGTGATCAATCCGACCAAGGTCGAGATCACGAAGCGTGGCGACGACGGCGGCCCGGCGGAGGTCACGGTGACCGGGACCGGCGGTGACCTGCTGCAGATGATCGCGGTGCTCAATACCGGCCTGATCTTCCCGGCGAACCTCGAGCTCAAGAACATCTACCGGCTGTCACCGGGCAAGAAGTACGTCGAGATCGAGACGATCGTGATCAACAAGGCGCCAAACGGCGGCGCGCATCCATTTCCGTACCTCGATCCGCAAGAGCTCGATGACCTTGTCGGCCCTGGTCTGATTCCGAACCTGCCGATCGAGCTGTCGGTGCCGATGGGCCAGCTGCCGCTGCTCGGTGGAGAGCAGGATCTGTTCGCACCTGGCGTCGCCGGCTTCAACGTGAAGTACGCGATCGAGGATAGCTACAAGATCGCGGGTGGGTTCCCCGGGTTCCCGGGGCTCGCGGTCGACTTCCTCGCGAGCCGCGGCGAAGGCGTGTCGTACGGCCTGACGATCCTCGACAACCCGAGCAACTACGTGAAGACGTTCGCCGCGCGCTATCCGGGGCAGGACGTCACGGACTACTCGATGCTGCTGCCGTTCACGTACGCGGGCGTCGCCGGCGTGTTCATGGCAAATCCCCCGCGCCAGCTCGGTGCCAACCAGCAGTTCAGCTTCACGTCGTACTTCATCGTCGGCCGAGGCGACGTCGCGTCGGTCGCCGATACGATCTACGAGCTCCGCAAGCTGCCGACCGGCACGTTCGGCGGCAAGGTCGTCGACGAGCTGACGTCCGCGCCCGTTGTTCACGCCAGCGTGCTCGTGTTCGACGCCAAGAATCGGCCGATCAATCAGATCGAGACGGACTCGACCGGCGCGTTCCTCGCGAAGCTCCCTGTCGGGTCCTACACGTACACGGTCAACGTCGACGATCGCACCGAGCCAGCCCCCGTGCCGATCACGATCCGCGCGGGCCAGCAGACCGGCGTGCACGTCAAGCTGTCGTCGCCCGCGACGATCGCGGTCTCCGTGATCGACGAGAAGGGCCGCCACGCGCCGTCGAAGATCCAGCTGATGGGCACGTTCGCGCAGGCGAATGCGACGAAGGATCCGCGGACGTTCCTCTACTCGCTGCAGAAGGGCGAGAAGCGCCGGCCGACCGCGTTCGACGGCACCAACCGCTACATCGAGGGTGCGTTCTGGACGCGCGATGGCCGGGTCAGCGCGCGCGTGCGGCCCGGCACCTACGAGGTGATCGTCTCGCGCGGTCCCGAGTACGAGGTCACGAAGCAGACGGTCACCGTGGCAGCGGGCCAGTTTGCGGAGGCGCAGCTCGTGCTCGAGCGCGCGTACGATTCGCCCGGCTGGATCGGCGGTGACTTTCACCTGCACGCCGCACCGTCGACGGACAGCGGCCTGCCGATCGACCAGCGCGTGATCAGCTGCGCGGCCGAGGGCCTCGAGGTCGCGGTCGCGACGGATCACAACTACATCACCGACTACGCGCCGGTGATCGCAGCGACCGGTCTGGACTCGTGGCTGCTCGGCATTCCGGGCATGGAGCTGACGACGTTCGAGATGGGTCACTTCAACGGCTATCCGCTCAAGGTCGATCCGGGCTCGACGCGCGGTGGCGAGTTCCGGTGGGCGAACCAGCCGCCGCAGAAGCTGTTCGATCAGCTGCGCGCCCTCGCCGTCGATCCGAAGAAGTGCATCGTTCAGGTCAATCACCCGCGGCAGGCGGTGCTCGGCTACTTCGCGCAGTTCTTCGTCGATTCGGCGACCGCCCTGCCGTACACGCCGGCCGGCATCCTCGGCGTGTTCGCGCCGTACGGTGACGAGTTCCAGGCCGACAAGATGAGCTACGACTTCGACGCGATCGAGCTGATCACCGGCGGCAAGATCGAGAACGTTCACGACTTCCGGGCGCCATCACCGCTGCCGCCCGGCCCGTTCCCGAATCCGCAGCCGGTGCCGGGCCAGGTCGTCGTCGGTCCCGACGGTCGGCCGAAGTTCCCGGGCGTCGTCGAGACCTGGTTCGCGATGCTCGATCGCGGTCACAAGGCGACCGGCATGGGCACGTCGGACACGCATCACTTGCTCGGTGATGAGCCTGGCTATGCCCGCACGCTGCTGTTCGTGGGCGAGGGCAAGGACATTCCGGGCGGGTACTCGCGCGACGACGTGATCGAAGCGATCCGCGGCCACCATGCGATCACCACGAACGCGCCGTTCCTCGAGATGAAGATCGGCGATGCGATCATCGGCGATACGACGGTGGTCTCGGGCGGTCAGGCCGAGGTCCGGATCCGCGTGCGTGCGCCGAGCTGGGCGCAGGTCGATCGCCTGCTCGTGTACTCGAACACGGGGGCGGTCGTCGCGACCGTTCCGATCCCAGCGGGGCAGGGCGAGGACTTCGAGACGGTCGTTCGGCTCACCCTGGCGCGCGACAGCTGGGTGGTCGCCGAGGTCACGGGCACGCAGAACATGTTTCCGGTCGTCTCGCCGGTCGAGTACCCGCCCCTCGACGCCACGGTGATCATCACCGCGCTGTCCGCGGGTCTGGATCTCTCGAGCCTGCCGATCGCGTC
>JAYUYE010000683.1:0-9062 GCA_043752985.1 Myxococcales bacterium | reverse complement strand
AGGCCGGCAACGTGATGGTCGTGTGCAGCTCGCCCATCGGTGACGGCGGCCGCGCGGCGCGGTTCCTGTCGAAGCACCCCGATGGCGTCGGCACGTTGATCTTCGACGTCGAAGACATCGAGCGGACATTCGCGCTGATCGACGAGCGCGGCGGCACGGCGATCGACGACATCCAGACCCACACCGACGACGGCGGCACGCTGCGTCAGTTCTCGATCACCACACCGTTCGGCGACACGACGTTCCGGTTCCGCCAGCGCGCCGGCTTCCGTGCCTTGTTTCCCGGCGCGGTCGAGCACACCGGCGGCGGCACGAACAAGTTCGGGTTCCAGGACATGGATCATGTCACCTCGAACTTCCAGACCATGAAGCCAATGTTGCTGTGGCTCGAGCACGTGCTCGGCTTCGAGCAGATGTGGGAAGTCGAGTTCCACACGTCCGACGTCGATCCGAACCGCAAGACCGGCTCCGGCCTCAAGTCGATCGTGATGTGGGACCCCGCGTCGAACACGAAGTTCGCGAACAACGAGCCGGCGCGCCCGTTCTTCAAGAGCTCGCAGAACAACATTTTCAACGAGGAGCTGCGCGGCGACGGTGTTCAGCACGTCGCCCTCACCGTCGCCGACATCCTCGGCGCAGTTCGCGGCTTGCGCGCCAGCGGCGTCTCGTTCATGCCCACGCCCGGCAGCTACTACGACATGCTCCCCGAGCGGATCGAGAACAGCGGCATCAAGAGCATCGACGAGGACATCAGCGTCCTGCGCGAGCTCGAGGTCCTGCTCGACGGCGATCATCACCACGCGTACATGCTGCAGATCTTCCTCAAGGAGAGCTCCGGCCTGTACAAGGACCCCCACGCGGGCCCGTTCTTCTACGAGATCATCCAGCGCAAGGGCGACCGCGGCTTCGGTGCCGGGAACTTCCGCGCGCTGTTCGAGAGCATCGAGCGCGAGCAGCAAAAGGCCAAGGGCGGAGCTCAGCCAGCGAACGCTGGCGAGCGGGATCGACTCGCGTAATGCTCGACCGGATGCAGGTCGGCGACGTCGCGAAGAAGCACCACATCCAGCTGCGCGGCGAAGGCGGCGAGCTCCGGTTCGAGGAGTGCTTCACCCGCGACGGGTTTGACGGCCCCTATACGATCCTCTACCACCAGCGCCGGCCGCACGTGCACCGGCTCGCTCCAGCGAAGCACGGCTGGCACGCACCGGTCGCCGCCCCCGAGCGCGCGCTTGCCAAGCGCCACTACAAGACGTTCGAGCTCGCGAGCGGCATGGGCGGGGCGCAGATCGATGCGCGGGTGCCGCTGATGTTCAACGCCGATCTGATCGCGGGCGTCGCGTTTCCGACCGCGCCTGATCCTGTCTACATCGCGGATGGCGACGCCGACCAGCTGATCTACATCCATCGCGGCGCCGGCACGCTGCGCACTCTGCTCGGCGACGTCACGTTTGCACAGGGCGACTACGTGTTCGTGCCGCGCGGCATGCTCCACCGGTTCATTCCGACCGGCGATCAGTACTGGTTCTGGTTCTCGCTCCCCGGTGGCCTCCACGTACCGAAGCAGTGGCGCAACGAGGTCGGTCAGCTCCGCATGGACGCTCCGTACTCACACCGCGACTTCAAGCGCCCGTCGTTCACGGGACCGCTCGACGAAGGAATCCGCGAGCTCGTCGTGCGTCGCGCCGGGACCTGGCACGGGTTCTCGATGGAGACCTCGCCGCTCGATGTCGTCGGTTGGGACGGCACCGTATATCCGTGGGCGTTCCCGATCCTGAACTTCCAGCCGCGCGTCAGCTCGATCCACTTGCCGCCGACGTGGCATGGGACGTTCGCCGCGCGCGGCCTGTTGATCTGCAGCTTCGTGCCGCGCCTCATCGACTTTCATCCCGAGGCGATTCCGTGCCCGTATCCGCACAGCAACACGCACTGCGACGAGATCCTGTTCTACGCCGACGGGAACTTCACCTCGCGCAAGGGCGTGCAGGCAGGCAGCATCTCGCATCACCCGATGGGCGTGCCGCATGGTCCGCATCCGGGGAGCTACGAGAAGTCGATCGGCGCGACGCGTACCGACGAGGTCGCGGTGATGGTCGATACGTTCTTGCCGCTGTCACCGACGGCGGCGGCGCTCAACATCGAAGATCCCGACTATCAGGACTCGTTCCTCTAGCGGATCTTCGTGTGCAGCCAGGCCACGATCGGCGCCATTGCTTTCGCGTGACCGGACAGCCAGCTCGCGAGCTCGGGCTTGTGCAAGATGCCGCGCGGCAGCTCGCCGGGTGCGACCGTCAGGCCCTTCCACTTGAGTAGCTCGGCGTGCGGATGGTCTGCAGCGTGAGGTTTCGGGACGTTCTTGTAGTCGTCGTGGCCGCCGACCTCATAGCCGGCCTTGCGCAGCTTCCCGATCATCTTCATCAGTGCGGCGCCCTCCTTGCCGGCGACCGTCTTGCGCCACTTCGCGAGCTGCGGAGCGTCGAAGGAGTACGCACCGGCGCCGACAAACTCCTCGTCCATCCCGAGATGGAGGTACAGCGCTGCGGGCGCGCCCTCGCCTAGCTTCTTGCCGGCGACCGTGATCACCGCGCCGATGTGCGTCTTGTACGGGGTCTTGTCCTTCGCGAACCGGACGTCGCGGTGGATCCGCATGACCTTGGGCTCAGCGAGCTGGATCGGCTTGTAGGCGGGTGCGAGCCGCTTCGCGACGTCGACGAGCAGGGCCGTCATCGGAGCGACCCATTCGGCCTCGTACCGCGTCTTGTTCGCGAGGAACCAGTCGCGGTTCATCTCGATCGCAAGCTCGTGGAAGAAGGCCGGCGCGGTCTTCGGGAAGCCCGTGAACGTCATCCGCGCATCGTGCCGCGATCCCCGACCCCGAGCTATCGATCGTACCCACTTGCGCACCGCGCTCATGCGGCCCGGAGGACTAGTCTCGCGAGCCGAACCGGCGCTCGAGGACACCGATGATCTTCGACGTCGCGCGCGGTGCCATCTTCGTCAGCTGGTGGACCGCCCACGCATCGCGGCCGACCGTGCGCACGGCGGGATTCGTCCGCACCGCCTGAAGGATCGTCTTCGCCACCAGCGACGGTGGCGCCCCGTTCTTGTGGAACGCCGCAGCGAGCTTGGAGCGGCGGCTGTCGAGCTTCGCGCTCATCCGGCCGTCGGCGATGATCGAGGTGTTGATCATCCCGGGGCAAATCGCGGTGACCCCGATCCGATGCGGCTCGAGCTCGGAGCGCAAGGATTGCGAGAACCCGAGCACGGCGAACTTGCTCGCGACGTACGCGGTCACCCGCGGTGCGGCGTAGATGCCGAAGATGCTCGAGATGTTGATGACGTGACCGCCCGTGCCGCGCTCGACCATCTTCGGAATGAAGAAGTGGCAGCCGTGGACCACGCCGCGGAGATTGATGCCGAGCAGCCAGTCCCAGTCATCGAGGGTCGTCTCGAGGAACGTGCCGCCGACGGCGACACCCGCATTGTTCACGACCACGTCGGCCGCGGGAACGAACGCGTGCACCGCATCCGCGAACGCCGCCATCGCTGCGCGGTCGGAGACATCGACCTTGCGCACGAGCAGCGCGCGCTCGCCGAGCTCGGCAGCGAGTGCATCGAGCCGCGCCTGATCGACATCGCACGCGGCGATCCGATAGCCATCCGCAGCGAACGCCAGCGCCGTCGCGTGCCCGATCCCACTACCCGCACCCGTGATCACAGCGACCTTGCTCATGCTGCCTCGGGCATCGACATACCACGCACGGCGAACCACTCCGCGGCGAGGTTCTCGTCGTGGTTGTCACTCGGATGAAAGTTGCGACGCAGGTACTGCCGGATCCCGCGCAGGAACACCCGGCGCACGATCGGATCGCGCTGCTGCTGCCCGTCGAGATCCTTGATCACCTTCCGCAGCCCGACCTTGTCCTGCTTCATCAGCGTGAGTGCGCCCCACATCCAGAATCCGCCAAGCGTGACAGTCGCGTACGCGAGGCCCGCGATCCGCAGCGCATACGACGGGTCGACCTTCTGCAGGACGTCGAATGCGACCGACTTGTGCTCGATCTCCTCGGCCGCGTGCCAGGCCAGCAGCGCGCGCATCTCGGGCGCGCAGTTGTCGAGCACGTCTTGATTGAACGCACCCTCCGCCATGATCGCGGTGAAGTGCTCCGACGCTGCGGTGATCGAAAGCCGCAGCTTCGGTGGCGTGTGTGCCTCGAGCCAGTTCGAGACGCGCTTGTAACGATCGAGGAACGGGTCGATCTCGTAGCCCTGGTCGCGCAGAATCTGGTTGAACCGATCATGCGCGTGCGCGTGGCGACCTTCCTGCCCGAAGAAGCCCTTGATCTGATCGCGCAGCACCGGGTCGTCGATCTGGTCCATGAAGTACTTCACGGAACGGACGAAGAACCGCTCACCGTGCGGAAACAGCATGTTGACGCCGTTCGAGATCGCGGTCGCGGTGGCGTTCCCGAACAGCCAGAACCGGGGGACCTGCGAGAAGTCGACATCGAGGTCGCGGGGGACGATCGCTTCGGCCATGGACTCAGCCTGATACTGTATTGACCCTAAGTCAATAGACCACCAAGCACGGAACGATTCCGCTATGATGTCACGTGCCTCCCCGCCGTGTGGTCCGTCGCGTGGTCGCCCGCAACCGGAGCGCGGCGAAGGCGGCGCCCAAGCGCCGGGTGCGGCTCGGGACCGATCAGCGCCGCGCCCAGCTCCTCGCGCTCGCCCGCGCCGCGTTCTCTGACCGCGCGTACGACGACGTCTCGATCGATGATCTCGCACGCGAGGCAAAGATCTCGAAGGGCCTCCTCTATCACTACTTCCCGACCAAGCGCGATCTGTACGTCGCCGGACTCTCCGAGATCGCGGCCGAGCTCGTCGTCGCTGTCACCAGCATTCCGGCCGACCTCGCCCCGATCGATCGCGCGCGCGCCGGGCTCGACGCGTACCTGGACCACATCACGCGCCATCGCGCCGCGTTCGTGTCGCTGATGCGCGGAGGAATCGGCAGCGACCCCGAGGTCGCCGAGGTCATCGAGAGCGTGCGCCGCCGCATGTTCGACACCTTCCTCCAGGACTCACCGTTCGCGCCGCTCCTCGCCGGGAACCCGAAGTTCGAGATCTCGGTGCGCGGCTGGATCGGCTTTGTCGAGTTCACGACGATCGACTGGTGCGTCAACCCGCGGCTCTCCCGCGTCGAGCTGCGCGATCTTCTTACAGAAATCCTGTTCGAGGTGCTGCGAGTCGTCGCGCCGCCCGTGTTCCGGACGCAGTAGACGAGCGCTGACTAGGCGAGATCGAACACGAGGATCTCGGCGTCGTCGGTGCCCTTGATCGTCAGCTCGCCGGGGCCTTCCGCAGCGATCGCATCACCCGCCGAGAGCTTCTCGCCACCGACCTCGATCCCGCCGCGCGCGACCTGCAGCCACATGTGGCGCTTCGCGGCGACGACATGCGTGGTCGACTCGCCGGGTGCGAACAGGCCGGCGGAGATCGTCGCGTCCTGATGGATCGAGAGCGAACCGTCTCGCCCGTCGGGCGACGCCACCAGGCGCAGCGTGCCCTGGCGCTCCGCGGTGGAGAATGTCTTCTGCTCGTAGCCCGGCTTGTGCCCGCTGCGGTCCGGGGTGATCCAGATCTGCAGGAAGTGCACGCCGTCGGTCTTCGAGGCGTTCATCTCGCTGTGCTGGACGCCGGTGCCCGCGGACATCCGCTGCACGTCGCCCGGCTTGATGACCGAGCCGGTGCCCATGCTGTCCTTGTGGCCGAGCGAGCCGTCGAGGACATAGCTGATGATCTCCATGTCGCGATGGCTGTGCGGGGGAAACCCGCGCCCGGCGGCGACGCGATCCTCGTTGATGACGCGCAGCGAGCGGAAGCCCATCGCCTTCGGGTTGTAGTAATCGGCGAACGAGAACGTGTGGTAGCTCTCGAGCCAGCCATGGTCGGCGTGGCCACGCTCGTCGGCGCGGAGGACCTGGATCTGCATGGCGAAAATCTAGATCCGCGGGGCCCCGGCCACAACCCCGGGGCGCGGCAACAGTGTTACTCGGCAGGGGAACACGGAGGACTTCGACGAGGTTACTCGCCGCGCTCGAACACGAGCGGGAGCGTGACCCGGCTCGGCATGCGCTGGGCGCCGAACCGCCAGGTCGCGATGTCTGCGCGAATCTTGCGGACGAGCGTCGTGCGCGCGCGCTCGGCGGCGCGGGGCACGCGCGTGGTGTCCGAGAGCGCGGCGACGTTGCGCACCGCGCCGCGGCGATCGACATCGAACGCGACGCTGTAGAGGCCCGCGATCGGCAGATCGCCGAGCCAGCCGCCGAGGCGATCGGTCAGATCACCAATCCGCGCGGTCAACGCGGTTGTCGAGAGCGGGCCGCGAATGAACGGGCGTGGCTGCACGAACCAGCCG
This sequence comes from Myxococcales bacterium, assembly GCA_043752985.1. Classification (GTDB taxonomy): domain Bacteria; phylum Myxococcota_A; class Polyangia; order Haliangiales; family Haliangiaceae; genus JABFXX01. Next base: position 2,641 of record JAYUYE010000683.1, on the reverse strand, counting down.
TGGATCACGAGCCGGCCTTCGCGTGGATCATGGGTGCCGGTCACGGTGCGAACGCCGTGCGGGATCCGCGGGTCGAACACAGTCAGCCGATTGAGCTTGGGCTCGATGGTCCGGATCAGCTCGCGCTCCTCGACGCCACGGATCGATGCGAAGTCGTGCCAGAAGTCGAGGACCTCGTCGCGGACGAGCAGGGTCTCGCCGCCGCGGAACGTACGCGTGCGCCAGTTGGTCAACGAAAACACGAACGCCCATGGCCCGTGCGGGAGATCGCCGTGGAGCTCCTGCCGACAGCCCTCGACGTAGAGCGACAGCCACGGTGGCGAGATGTCGTGGCAACCGAGCGTCTCGCGGCCCCACTGCACGAGCCGCTCGTGGAACGGGCGGTAGATCGCGCGCGGGAAGTACGTCCACGCTGGCGTGCGCAGTGCCGTGTACTGACCGGGGACATGCCAGTAGTCCCAGACAAACCGATCGCCTCCGGTTCCGCGCGGATTGGCGAACCGCGCGTCGAACGTCGAACGCAGCTTCGCGGCTTCCGGCGCGAACCGATCCACGATCAACACATCGCGAGCCACAGCCGGTTAGACCACAGTCGGCTCCAAAAATGAAAACGCCGCGTGGTCTCGATGACCGCGCGGCGCTTCGCTGATCGCAGTTGACTACTTGGTGGTCGTGGTCGCGCCCGCGCCGACCTTCGCATCGACCTTCACCGCGCCGCCGACCTTCGCGCCGGCATCCGTGGTGGTCTTCGCCGCGCCCGTCGCAGCGCCGCCGGTCTTCACCGTCGCGTCCGCTCCGACCTTCGCCGTGCCCGCGGCCGCAGCGCTAGCCTTCGCGGCCTTTGCGGCCTCGGCATCCGCCTTCTTCTTCGCAGCGGCTTCGGCCTTGACGGCCGCAGCGGCGTCCGCCTTCGCCTTCACCTCGAGCTTCACCTTCGCGGCGAGCTCGAGCTTCGCGACCTTCGCCGCGTCCGCCTTCGCCTTCGCTTCCGCCTTGGCGGCGAGCGTCGCAGCCGCCTTCGCCTCGGCATCCGCCTTCTTCTTCGCAGCGACCTCGACCTTGAGCGCGAGGGCCGCCTCGGCATCCGCCTTCTTCTTCGCAGCGGCCTCGGCCTTCGCAACGGCGGCGGCGTCGACCTTCGCGTCGACCTTGACGTCCGCCTTCACGTCGCCGGCGACCTTCGCGTCACCCGCGGGCTTCATCGCGCCGGCCTTTGCATCACCGGTGGCCTTGGCGTCGACCTTGACGCCGGCCTTGACGTCCGCCTTGACGGGCGGCGTGGCTTCCTTGTGGGAGTCGGCGAGCGCCGGGGCGGACAGGGCGGCGAGAACGAAAGCGAGACGAGACAGGGTGCGCATCAGGAGACTCCTATAAAGGGTTCGTTGTGGCGCGGGTGACTGCACCGGCCATGCCGCCGAGGTACAACAAATTCAGGCGGTTGCACCTCAAAAAGCCGGGGCTATGTGCCCCACGGGGCAGTTCGCCTCGCGACTGAATGAACCGGCGGTCGTGGGCGTCTCGTGAGGTTCGGTCACTCGTCGCTGAGGCCCCACCGCAGGAGCTTGCGGTAGAGCGTCTTGCGGTCGAGCTCGAGGATCTTCGCGGCATCGGTGCGGTTGCCGTTGCAGGCCTCGAGCACGCGCAGCACGTGGCGGCGCTCGACCTCTTCGAGGGACAGCAGCTCGGGCAGGTTCGATCCGGACATCGCGGTCGATCGCCGCGTCTGCTGCGTGCGGATCTTTTCTGGAAGATCCTCGACCTGGATCTCCTCGAAGTGCGCGAGCGCAACCGAGCGCTCGATGCAGTTGCCAAGCTCCCGCACGTTGCCCGGCCACTCGTACGCGAGCATCCGCTCGGCGACTGCCGCAGACAGTCCGACGATCTTCTTGTTGAGCACCGTCGCGTAGTGACGGAGCAAGTGTTGTGCGAGCAGCAGCACGTCACCACCGCGCGTGCGCAGCGGTGGCAGCGGGATGTGGATGACGTTGATCCGGTAGTAGAGGTCCTCGCGGAACCGCTTGTCCTCGACCATCTCCTCGAGATCGCGATTGGTCGCCGTCACGAGGCGGACGTCGGTCGCGATCTCCGCCTCGGCGCCGACCGGACGAACACGACGCTCCTGCAGGGCCCGGAGAAGCTTGGGTTGCGTCGTCAGCGCCATCTCGCCAACCTCGTCGAGGAACAGCGTGCCGCCCGTCGCTTGCTGAAACAACCCCTGCCGGTTCTGCTTCGCGTCCGTGAATGCGCCCTTCGAGTGACCAAACAACTCGCTCTCGAGCAGAGGCTCCGGAACGGCGGCACAATTGAGCGCCACGAACGGCCCGTCCTTGCGCTTCGAGCGCTCGTGAATCGCGCGCGCGACAACCTCCTTGCCGGTTCCGCTCTCGCCGGTGATCAGCACCGTGGCATCGGTCGCGCTGACCTGATCGATCAGCTGATAGACCTGCTGCATCGCAGGGCTCGCGCCAATCAGATCGCCGCGCCCACGCGTGTTCGCGACGACCTCCTCCAGGCGGGCGAGCTGACCACGCAGCGCGCGATGCTCGGCCGCACGCCGCACTGCGATCGCGAGCGCTTCGATCTCGACCGGCTTGGTCACGAAGTCGTAGGCGCCCGCGCGGATCGCACCGACCGCGGTCTC
>JAYUYE010000682.1:0-3729 GCA_043752985.1 Myxococcales bacterium | reverse complement strand
CTGTCGCTCCGTGCCCTACATCTTGCGCATGATCACGAGGTGGTTCGTGTGCGCGTCGGTGCCGTCGTAGTAGCCGAACCGGAACCGGAGATCTCGCTTTGGTTGGGCCTCCCACTCGTCGCGCCAGTTCTTCGCGATCGCCTTGCCGGCCTTCATGTGTGGCTCCTTGAACATGCCGTAGGTCTCGTACTCGAAGCCCGCCGCCTTGCCGAACTTCGGGGCGATGCCGGTGGCGTCGGACACCATCCACACGACGTTCTCGAGCAGGTAGTTCCTCACGTTGGAGAACTCGTCCCACGACAGGAGGTAGCTCGCGGCCTTCGTCATCGCGGCGACCTTGCCCTTGGCGCGGAGGTGCGCGAGCACGCGCGGATCCTTGGTGGTGTGAGCGTTGTCGAGGTTGGCCTGGATATGCCGGTAGATCTGCACGCGGCCATTCGGCTTGCGGAACTGGAGCTCGGCATTCGCGAACACGCGGTTGCGCGGATCCGCGTTCGCGGTGACCGGTGGCGCCGCCGCGACCTCCGCCGGCGTGAGGTAGCTGATCGCACCGGCGTCATTCAGCGTGAAGTAGCGGAGGCGAACGATCTCGAAGCCGTGGATCTTGAGGGCGGAGAGCCCGAACACGAGCTGGGTCGGCAACGCGCCGCTGCGCATCGCGTTGATCATGTTCATCGTGTTCGAGAAGTTCACCTTGTAGAGGAACCGCAGCTCGTCGCGGATCGTCTGCATCGCACGCTCGAGCGCCGGGCTCATGCGGGCGGCCTTGCCCTTGCCGGCGGCCAGCGCGAGTGCGTCGAGCGTGCGCGGATCGCCCGCGGGCTCGAGCGACAGCGTCGTGATCTCGTCGGCGTCCGGGTACACGGTCAGAGCGGTCGAGAGATCGCCGCCGGCAAACGGGTACACGACCTTCTTCGGAACGGTGCCCGGCACCTTCTCGGCGAAAAACGGCCGCGCCTTGACGACCCACGCATCGCGATAGTCGTCCTGAGCGCGCTTGACGATCGTGCAGTGCTTCGTCAGATAGCTCGCCGGAACCGTCGCGGGCGGCGCTCCATCGCCACACGCACCGACCGCGAACAGCGCGAGCGCGTCCTTGGTGAACTCCTGACCCTCGGTGATCTCGGGCGGCGCCGCGGCCTGCTCGGCAGCGACGACCGAGACAAGGCCTGCAGCGAGGACAAGAGCGAAGACAGTCACGCGGAGACGCATGGGCCACGGACTATGCAACGCGCGGTGGTCTCGTCACAAGCGCTCTTCGATGCGGATCAGGAACGTCGTGCCGTCGCGCACGATGGTCAGCGCGAGCGTGCCATGCGCATGTCGGAGGATCTCTGCGAGCGCGATCCGGTGCGCGAGCTTTCTACCTTGCGCGGCGAGCACGACATCGCCGGTCAGGAGGCCCAGGGCCGGCACCGCGGCCGTCAGCCGCAGACCATCGACGATCCCGTTCGCAACGACCGGCGCGAGCGACGCATCGATCAGCGGCGTGACCGCGGCCCCGAGCGCGGAGACCACGAGCCGATTTCCTGGCTCGCACGCGAACAGCGGCGGAGCGATCGGTGGGCACAGGTAGCTCGGTCGCACGACGGGCGCCACTCGCGCGTGCGCCGCGAGCACGGCGCGCGTCACGCCCGCAAGGTCGGCATCGGGTGCACCGCCGAAGCGCGCGATGATCTGCGAGCCCGTACGCGAGACCTCGATGTGGCTGGCGAACGCTCCGGTTGCCGGGTCACTGCGCAGGCGGTCGAGGTAGCCGCGCACCCGGTTCTCGGTCACATCGGCGAACAGGGGATGAACGTCGAGAGCGAGCCACGCCTCGACCGGCGCTGCGGTCGCCGTGCCGATCGCGGAGCCGCCCGGAACGTCGATCGCGAGCGCGATCGGTGCGGTCGCGAGGTACGGGCGCGCGCGCGCGAACTTCGGATCGTCGAGCACCGAGACCTGCTCGGTGCCGAATGGCTCGCCAAGGGTCGCGAGCCACATACGATCAGAGACCTTGGCGAGCGCGGGGCAGCTGACCTCGGCACGCGTCTCGATCACGAGCGTCGCCGAGCGCGCCGGGCTGATTCCGAGCGCGACGTGATCGGCGACGAGCGCCGCATCGATCGCGCAGCCGAGGCGGCTCGGCCACGACGGCCGCAGCGCGTCGACCACCGCGCGCATCCGTGGGTGCCCGAGGCTAGCCCCAGTCGCCGACAGTACGGCGATCGAGCTCGCAGGGATCCGCGCAAGAACGCGCTCACGCGGCGGCGGCTCTGTCCGGCACGCCGCGAGCACGAGCACGAGCGCGCTGGCGGCGCGTGAGATCACCCTTTATCTCTAACAGAGGCCCCTAGCAGAGGCTCACGGTAAGGTGACGGGAATGGCGCAGATCAACGACACTCAGCTGCGCGAGATCCTGACGTCCTCGCCGCGAATTGCGGTGCTCGGCGCTCACACCGAGCCGGAGAAGGCCGCCTTCTACGTCCCCGAGTACCTCCACGACGAGGGGTACTCGATCATCGGCGTCAATCCGCAGTTCGTCGGCGAGACACTGTTCGGAAATCCCGTTCGCGCGACGCTGGCCGAGATCGGCGAGCCGATCGACCTGATCGATGTGTTCCGTCGCTCCGAGACGATCGGCGATCACGTCGAGGACATCCTCGCGATGAAGCCGCGGCCCAAGGTCGTGTGGTTTCAGCTCGGGATCAAGAACGAGGACGCGGCCAAGGTCCTCGAGGCTGCGGGAATCACCGTCGTCCAGAATCGCTGCACGCTCGCCGATCACCAGCGGCTCGGCCTCGGCGCACCGGCGAAGAAGTAATCGCACACGGCGGAACGCCGCGCGCCGCGCGGGACCGCTCACCCTCGGGGCCCTCGCATGCGCATTCCGGTCGGTTAGGCGTTGGCACGCATGATGCTCGGCATGTAGTCATGTTGGATTCACTCACCGCCGAGGGTCTTATCAAGCCGAAGATGCCTGTCGTCTGTTCGAAGGACGGGCAGTTCGCGGTGGTCGATCACCTCGAAGGCACCGACTTCATCAAGCTCGAGAAGGACGACAAGGGCCAGCACCACTACATCCCGCTGGCGTGGGTCTCGTCGGTCGACGACAAGGTCCACATTGACCGTCCCGGCAAGCAGGCGATGGCCGAGTGGAAGACGGAACCGTCATGAGCGCCGTCCTCAATCACAGCATCGAGAACACCACCGACGCGACGCGCGGTCAGCCGCTCGCCGCGCGCGTGTATCAGCGCAAGGACGAGCTCGAGGACGCACTCGCGGACCTCGGCCCGCATGACTACCTGCTCCGTCAGGCGATCGAAACCGCACTCGCGACGATCTACTCCCTGATGACCGGCGACATGGTTCACCTCTCCGACGTGATTGCCCGCGACCTCAACCGCTGGCTCGAGCGCAACAAGCACCTCGGTCAGGAGATCACGCGCGCGCAGCGCCGCTGACGCCGTTCGGCGGCGGGTGGTAACGTGGCAGGGAAATCACCTTGCGCGTCCTGATCCAGCACCGGAGTCGATACGCATACCCGCGGCCCGCGTTGCTCGGGCCGCACGTGATCCGGCTCCGGCCCAGCGATCACACGAAGGCGCGCATCGAGAGCTACACCCTCGACATAGCACCCGAGCACCGCGTGCACTGGCAGCGAGACCCGCACGGGAATCACGTCGCGCGGGTGACGTTCAAGGCCGGCCAGCAAGTGGCGGCGCTCGAGCTGCACGTCGCGATGGC
>JAYUYE010000681.1:0-3729 GCA_043752985.1 Myxococcales bacterium | reverse complement strand
CCGAGTCGGGGCGCGCACCAGGCACGACGATGAACCGGCCGACGTAGTCCTGGCTGTTCGCAGAGCCGACGCCGACGATGATGTTGAAGTAGATGCAGTACACCGACCAGCCGTAGGTCACGACGCCGAGCACGATCGCGGCAATCCACAGATCGAAGCCCGGCTCGCCCCAGCGCAGGTGGCAGTGGTACCCGAGCGCAGCCATGTAGCCCATCGTCGAGAGCTCGTCGACGATCGTGTCGAGCCACGCACCGAGCCTGGACGACATCAACTTGAGCCGCGCGATCTCGCCGTCGCAGCAATCGAAGTATCCGGACGCGAGCACGACGAGGCTGCCCGCGATGGCCATCGTGAAGCTCGCGTGCGCGGTGAGCCAGCAGCCAATCACGACGAGCACGGCGACCAGGCACGACACCATGTTCGGCGTGATCGGCGTCTTGACCAGGAGCTTGGTCAGTGGCAACGAGATCGGGCGAAACAGGTAGCGGGTGATCGCGTTGTCCTGCGGCTTGATCAGCAGCCGGTAGAGCAGCCGGTGCGCACCGGCACGATCCTCGGGCGTCGCGATCGGATGGCGCGCGACCTCTCCGTGCGGGACGCGCACTGCGTCGGCCGCGCCGACGAACGCCGCGGTGTTCTCCCCGTTCGCGAGCGCCACGACCGCGTTGCGTGCGGCCGCCCCCGCGGCGATGTACGCACCGGCGTACGCGCCATCAGGCCCGACTGCGATCGCGACGCCGTCGTTCGGGATCACGCCAGGCGCAACGAGCGGTGCGACGAGCGGAGGATGAACGAGCTGGTCCGCGCGGATCACGAGCAGCGGGCAGTCCCGGTCGTCACGCCACGCAGCGAGCCCGCCGCGGTCCGCGTCGATCACGAGCACGCGCGTCGCTCCGATCTTGAGGGCGCTCCGCCGCGCTCGCTCGTGAGCGGCCAGCCCGGCGATCCGCACGCGGGCGAGCGGGTCATCGGCGAGCACGATCGCATCGAGCTCGAAGGCCACGTCATACGTCTACATGCCCCGGCGGCAGTCCGCCAAGTGCTGGCCGATGGTTGCCGGGGATCGGCGGTCTTCGGTGACAGGAATCGGTCGGATCGCTTGCCGCGGACGGCCGGATCTGTCCGGTTTTTACCAGATCAGCTGCGCAACTAGCTGAGACCGTGGGCGCACGAGCCTTGCAATCGCCGCAGGTCTCATGAAAGCCGCGATCCTCGCAGCCGGAGCCCGGAGGCTGGAACGCCCCGCCGAGGCGACCGATCGCGAGCTTCCGATGGCGCTGGTCCCGGTCGGCGGCGTTCCGATTCTGCGGCGAACGATCACGAGCCTGATGCGGGCCGGGTTCGACGAGTTCGTGATCGGGACTGGCCACCTCGAGCCGCTGATCCGCGAAGCCGTCGGGATCTGGTTCCCGCACCTCGACGTCACGTTCGTGACCAACCCCGAGTTCCGCACGACCAGCACCGCGTCCACGCTGCTGCTGCTGCGCGAGTTCGTCGATCGCGAGAGCTTCATGCTGCTCGATGGCGACGTCGTGTTCGACCTCGGCGTGGTCGAGGAGCTGATCGAGCGCGGACCGTCGTCGGTCGCGGTGCGGTCCGTCGGTGAGCTCGGCCTCGAGGAGGTCAAGGTCACGGCAGACATCGAGGATCGCGTGCTCGCGATCGGCAAGCACGTGCCGGTGCGCTCGGCGATGGGCGAGTCGATCGGCATCGCACTGATCTCGGCGACAACCTCCCGCAAGCTGTTCGAGACGCTCGAAGCACGCGTGCGAGGCCAGGGGCTCGTGCACGAGTACTACGAGGCCGCGTTCCAGCAGCTGATCGACGAGGGCGCGACCCTCTACGGCGTCGACATCGGATCGATGTACGCGACCGAGATCGACACCATCGAGGATCTCGCCGCCGCCGACCTGCGGCTGTCGCGGGAGCCTGCCTTCGACATCCGGGTCGAGGGCGTCCGCCTCGCGGTCTAGCGATCCTCGTCGGTTGCGCGGCGCTGACCGCGGCTGTCAGGAGCTGAGACGCGTAATAGTGCGGTCATCCGCGACGAATCTCGTTGCGAGCAGGGTGGCAGCCCTCGGATTATCCCGGCCATGTCGTACCCGGGCCTCCTCATCGCTTTTGCAACGGCGGCGGGCCTGGTGGGTGGATGCGCGAGCGCCGGTTCAGCGCTCGAAGAAACCGTCGACGCCCCTCCCGGCACCCCGACGGTCGACGCGCCGATCACGCCCGCGATCGACGCGCCGATCACGCCCGCGATCGATGCGCCGATCACACCGGCGATCGATGCACCCGGACCGTGCACGGTCACCACGACAAACTTGCTGATCAACGCGAGCTTCGACGGCACGCCGGTCGGCACCGGCTGGGTTCAGGCACCGATCGATCCGCTGTACCCGATCATCACCGCGGACGGCACACTCGTGCAGAGCGCGCCGAACAAGGCGTGGATGGCCGGGCTCGCGCGCGCAAACGCGAACGACACGCTGTACCAGGACATCACGGTGCCCGCAGGTGCGACCGCGCTCGCGCTCACCGGCTACTACGAGATCCGCACGCAAGAGCTCGTCGGGGTCTTTGACCGCGCCAAGATCGAGCTGGTCCAAACCGGCGGAGCGCTGATCCAGCAAGCGTTCGCCAAGGACAACACCCACGCCACGACCGCGTGGACCGCGCTCCAGTTCACGTTTGCGACCCCGCACGCCGGCGAGACGATCCGGCTCCGGCTGTCGACCACCAGCGATCCCACGGACTCCACGTCGGTCTTCTTCGACTCGCTCGCGCTCACCGCAACGATCTGCCAGTGAGCCGCCCGTCGTGGCACCATGGGGGGATGAGGCAGTTGTGGTGGCTCGTCCTGGCGCCCGGAGCGTGCGCGACCGCGACCTCGGAGAACCAGGCGATGCCGGATGCGTCGTCGAACCCGCGGATCGATGCGCCCGACATGATGATGATCGATGCGCCGGCGCCGTGCACGATGATGACGTCGAACCTCCTCGTCAATCCGGCATTCGAGATGATGACGACCGGCTGGATGGAGACCCGGATCGGTAACGCGGCGATCGTCCGCGCCGACGGGACGATCACGGCGCACACGCCGACGCTCCGGGCGTGGCTGGGCGGCGTGCTCGGCACCCTCGGCGCGCCCGCGGTGGACGCGCTGTGGCAGGACGTCATGATCCCTGCGTCGACGACCCAGCTCGTGGTGACCGGCATGTATGACGTCCGCACGGCTGAGACCGGCAGCACGGCGTTCGATACCGGCACGCTGGCACTCGTCACCACCGCCGATGCGCCGATCGAGTCGGTGCTCGCGGTGAGTAACCTGACACCGAAGACCGCGTGGACGGTAATCAACCACCCGGTCACGGCCGGCGTTGCGGGCATGACGGTCCGGCTCAAGATGTCGTCGCGCAACGACTTCACATCTACCAGCGCCTTTTACTTCGACACGCTCGGCTTGATGGCGACGTTCTGCGGGCCCTGACGTATGATGTTTCGATGACGTCGAGGGGATTCGCGTGTGCGCTCGTCGGGCTTGCCGCTTGCGCGAGCGCCGGCGTTGGAGCCGGCGCGGGCGACGCGGGCGAAGATGATGGCGCCCCCGCGATCGATGCGGCGATTCCGAACGACGGCAACCTCGTCGATGCCCCCGACCTCGATGCGCCGGCGATCGATGCGGGCCCGGTCGACGTCACGCTGACCCAGACCACCTCGGGCAGCGTGGGC
>JAYUYE010000680.1:0-3730 GCA_043752985.1 Myxococcales bacterium | reverse complement strand
TGCCGACGACGTTCTTGCCGATCATGATCTCCGCGCGTGACGGCACGCTCGAGACCGCGACCTTGCAATCGACCGGCGACTCGGGCGCGACGATCGGGTCGGGGGTGACCTTCACGGCGTCGGCAGCATCGACCACGACCGCGACCTCACCCGCCGCGTCGATCGTCGGGTTGGGTGTGACGACGACGTTCTGCTTGTCCGGCGGTGCTTGCGGATCGGTCTTGTCCGATGGGCTGGGGGCAACGGTCGGTTTCTTGTCGTCTGCACCGAGTACCAGCAGCAGGATGATGCCGAGGATCGCAACGCCGACGGCGCACGCGATGATCACGACCAGGCGCTTGCGCCCCGGATTGTCGGAGAGCGCTGGTATGGGCCCCGATGCATAGCTCGGGATGTCGCCGCTCTCGCGGAAGAAGCCACTGCCGGCATCGGTGACCGCGTGCGCCGGCGCGAACGCCTGTTGCGGAGGACTGAACACCGGGGTCGAGCCACTCGCGGCTGCGAAGTGCGGCAAGCCGGCTGGCGGCGTGAACACGTTGCTCGGGATCGAGCCGGGGACGTGATGCGCCATTGCGCCGGGCATCGGCGGCGCTTCGTACGGCTCATGCGGGTCCGACTGCAGCGACGTCGGGATCGGCATCAGCCCGTCTTCACCGACCACGGGATGCGCCGTCGAGGGCGGCGGCGGAACTGACGCATCGTTCGCATCGTTGTCGAGATCCGGCATCGCGACCAGCGGCCCGATCAGCGTCGGATCGATCTGGACCTTGTCGACCCCCAAATCCACGATCGAAGACTCGGTGCCGAGGCGACGATTGGAGTCGAGCGGTCGCACGCTCGAGACGACCGAGACCGGAGGACCGGGAGGCAGCTCACCGATCGGACGCGCGTCGACCTTCGAGGAGTCGCTCCAGCCATCCGGCTGCGAGGGATCCAGCGCGATCATCCAGTCGCCCGTCTGCGGCCCTTCAGGGGCCGGCGCGGTTCCGGCGCGTGCAAGCTTGTCACGCGGCGTCGGAATGATCGTCGGGCCGTTGACCCCCGGTGTCATCGTCCAGTCGCCGCTCGGCGTGGGCTCCTCGACGGTGGCCTGCACCAACGAAGGGCGCAGCGGCACTTGTGGCGGCAGCGTCTGACTCAGCGCATCGAGGTCATCGACCCCATCACCGCGCACGGTGGCCTGCGCGGCCGGAGTCAGCGCGGTCATCACCGACGTATCGCGAGTCTCGTCCTCGTTCGGCGCCCGGATCGCCGGCGCAGCGGGCAGCACCATCACGCCCGACGGCACGACGGCAACCCCGATCACCGTCCTGCGTCCCTCGCGACCGGTCTTGCCGGTCTGCTCGGCGGTCTTGCGGGCGACCGGCACCGAGTTGTGCTCGTGCGGGATCGCGACTGGCGCTGTCGGGTCTGCGATCGAATCTGGATGGTAGTCGTCCTCGACCTGCGGGATCCCGGTCAGGTCCGTTGGCTCGCTGACCTCGACCTCGGGTTCGGGCGGCTTCGCCGGCGCGACGATCGGGGGCGCCGGCTGCTGCACGATCGGCATCGGCGCGAACGGCGTTGCCATCCGCGGCGGCTTGACGATGGGCAGTGCGGCGGACGGTGTCGGCGTTCGCGCCGGTGGAACGGGGGGGGGCGGCGTCGACGCGGGCGGCGGATTCCGCGGCGTCGCCGCGATTGCGGGCTTGGTCCCGCGCATCGTCATCGCGAGGTCTTCCTGGGCCGGCTTCGTCAGATCGACCCCGGGCGCAGGACCTCGCATCGTCTGCTGCAGGTCAATCGGCGCGGGGCGCTGGAGCGGAGCGACTCCCAGGGTGGTCGGCGTCGGCGGCGGTTTGCTGACCGGCCTGGAGCGTCCCGTCGGCAGAGAGGGCAGGGCGGGGACGACGAACTTCGGGCTCGCGTTCTTCGGCGGGACTTCCCCGCTCTCACCCGGTGCCGGGATGCCGGCCCCGATCGCGACGCACTCCGCGAGCGCGTTGACGTGATCGATGCGGCCGGTCGCGGCCGGCGGCTTCGGGCGGGGCTCGGCGGGAACGTTGGCGGGGCGCGGCGCGATCGTCGGTGGCGACGGCTTGAGTGCGAGCCGCGCCTTCTCGAGCTCGCCGAGTGTGGTCTTGCTCGGCTCGTCGGGAACCAAGAACTTGAGCGTCATGCCGACCCGGCCGTAGAGGACGGACGGGGTCCGCGCGGCGCTGACGACTTCCGCGTCGCCCTCGACCATCACCCCGCCGTCCTTGAGGGTCAGCGCGAAGCGACCTTTCTTGCCGGCCGGGAGAGGGTCGGCGATCGGTACGAACACGACGCCGTTGCGGTCCGCGTAGCGTCGGAACGCTGCCACGAACTCCTCGCCCGATGCGCAGGCCGAGACCAGGTAGATCGGCGCCCCGGTCGTCACCTCCGGCAAGTGTAAGCTCCCGCCACCGAAAATGCGACGGGCGCCACGAGGTAGCCCTCATGACGCCCGATCAGCGCTTCTCTCATTTACATGATCGCGAAGTCGTGCCCGCGGACGGTCTTGCGACCGTTCTCGCCTGCACGCTTGGCGGCCTGCTGCACGAGCCAGGCGACGTAGGCGTTGAGACCGTCGAGCGCGTCACCTGCGGTGTTGCAGCCGGCGTCCTTGATCATCTGCCGAACCTTGGAGCTGACGAGGAGCATCTCGGTGGGGCGAGCGCTCGCCTTTCCACCCTTCTTCGCTTTTGCCATCTGAATCTCTCCCTGCAGAAATGTTGTGACGTCCGATCTTTTACACCCGTACGTGGGCTTTAAAAGGGTCCACGAGCCGTTTTCGCCGCTAGCGATCGAGCTTCACAACGAACGTATCCGGCTTCGGGATCCGGTCTCCGTCTGCACGGATCGACTCGATCGCCGGCGACACCACGTCGAGCTTGAAGCGGAAGATTCCGCCGATGAACGCGACGCCTTTGTCGTCGACCGCAATGGTGCGGCCCTGATCATGGTCCTTGTCACCGAACGATTGCGACCACACGACCCCACCCTTCGCGTCGAGCTTGAGCGCAAACACATCCTTGTTGCCCTTGCTGGTCAGCGGCCCCTTGCCGAAGTCGACGGTTCCCTGGAACCAACCGGTGGTGACGGTGTTCCCTGCGGCATCCGCCCCGACGCCGTTCGCGATGTCCTCGCGATCCGCTCCGTAGGTGTGCGCCCACTCGAGCTTGCCCGACGGCGTGAACCGCGCGACGAAGATGTCGCTCTCGCCGAGCGAGGTGTGAAAGTCGCCGTCGCCAAACGATGCGCTCTTGTCGAACGAACCGACCATCGTGATGTAGCCCGCCGGATCGATCGTCACACCGCCGGCGACGTCGTTGAACGCATTGCCGAACCGCGACGACCACAGGTGGTCGCCGTTGAGGTCGTACTTCGCCATGACGACATCGACGTCGCTGCCGCCGCCCGCGCGGAGCATGTTCTTGCCGCCCCAGTCCGAGACGTCCTTGAACTGACCCTGGACGACGATGTTGCCCTGTGCGTCGACGGCGAGGTGCGTGATCGTGTCCTGGTACGCTCCGCCGAACTGCTTGACCCACTCGAGATCACCACTCGCCGCGAGCTTGATCAGCATCGCGTCGGTCCCTCCGCGCGTCTTGAGCAAGGTCTGTCCGAACTGCGCGGTGTCGGAGAACGAGCCGCCGATGATCCAACCACCGTCTGGCGCCGCGACGACAGCGTTCGCACCGTCGGAGTCGATCCCACCGAAGTTCCA
>JAYUYE010000679.1:0-3733 GCA_043752985.1 Myxococcales bacterium | reverse complement strand
AGAGCGCGATCACCGCGTCGACGTCCACGTTCTTGGTCCCGCCGACCGTGGGCACCGCGGCGACCTCCGGACTCTCGCAATAGGTCGTCCGTCCGACGATCCGGTCCGCGGCGCCGAGGGCGATCAAGCTGTAGGTATCACTCGGAACCAGCGAGACGATCCGCTGCGGCGGCTGGCCGAACTTCAGCTCGCGTCCGAGATCATCGAGGACCTTGAAGGTCGGCATGGCACTCTATACACCTCCGCATGCTAGGGTCGCGGCGTGGCGACGCAGGCTGAAGACGAGCTCGTCTCCCAGGCGTTCAATGCTGACAAGCACGAGGACCTTGCCCGCGCGATCGAGAAGCTCACGCCCGAAGAGGCGGCGTTCTTCGTCGACAAGCTCGAGGCGGCGGTCCGCAAGCGCCGGATCCAGCTCCTGGGCTACCTCGTCGCGATGATCGTCTGGCTGCTCGGCATGGTCGGAGCGCTCGTCTGGTACGGCACGCACGATGGCTTCGTGGGCTACGTCTTCATCATCCCGTTCGGTTTCGTCGGTGTGACGCTCTGGGCATTCGGTACGTGGGCCGCCAGGGTCGGGGCCAAGGCCGCTCCGGGACTGCCTCCGAAGCCTGCGCCGCCCTGACCTGCTCGGGAGCTATGCTCAGGGCCATGACCAAGTCGGCCCTGGCATTCGTGCTCTGCGCAGCGTGTGGCGGCGGGAGCAGCGCCAAGGATGCAGCCATCGATGCGGCGCGCCTCCCGGGCTGCGCGACGCCGATCGCCGGGACCACGATCAGCGTGCGCCAGGTCGGTCGCGTCGATGACGCGGCGATGCTGGTGACCGCGCCGTATCTCGATCCACGGCGATTCGTCATCGAGCGCGCCGGTGCGATCCGGCTGTTCGTCGACGATCAGCTCCTGCCGACTCCCTTCCTCGATGTCTCGAACAGCATCGTTGCCGGCGGCGAGCAAGGCCTGCTCGGCCTCGCGTTCCACCCGAAGTACGCGACCAACGGGCTGTTCTTCATCTACTACACGACGCGCAACGCCAACGTCGTCGCGCGTTGCTCGGTCAGTGCTGACGCGAACATCGCGAAGCCGACGTGCACGCCCGTGATCTCGGTGCCCGACTTCGCCGGCAATCACAACGGCGGCATGATCGAGTTCGGCAAGGATGGGTTCCTCTACATCGGCACCGGCGACGGGGGCGGTGGCGGCGATCCGCAGCGCACCGCGCAGAACACGAATAACCTGCTCGGCAAGATCCTCCGCGTCGACGTCGACACCAAGGATCCGGGCAAGGAGTACTCGAGCCCGAGCACGAACCCGTACGCCGCCGGTGGCGGTGCACCCGAGGTGTTCATCCTCGGCCTGCGCAATCCGTGGCGGTGGTCGTTCGACAAGGAGACCGGGGACATGTGGATCGGCGATGTCGGCCAGGGCGAGATCGAGGAGCTGACCGTGCTCCGCGCGGGTGAGCAGCTCGGCAAGAACCTCGGCTGGAGCATCTACGAGGGCGACACCTGTTGTGACACCGCGCGCGACAACTGCACCCAGACCGGCACGCAGTACCCCTGCAATCCGGCGAACCTCGTGATGCCGCAGGATCAGCACACCCACGGTGACGGCTGGATCTCGATCATCGCGGGCGAGGTCTATCGCGGCTCCTGCTACACCGACATGATCGGTTGGCACTTCTACACGGACCACGCCTCGCAGAGCGCCGGCCTGTGGAAAGCACGGCTCAAGACCGACGGATCGCTCGAGGTCGTCGACACCAACGTCGAGCTCCCCAATGGGGTCGCCAGCATCCACGCTGATGCGCGAGGAGAGCTGTTCCTGACAACGATCAGCAACACCATCTACCACATCGAAGCCGGCCCCTGACGGGCGTAAGATGTGGCCATGCGCACCCCCGCCTGGGCCCTCCTCCTCGTCGCTGCTTGCGGTGACCCGAAGACCACTCCGAAGGACTCGTCGACCCCCGGCGATGGAACCGGCGGCGAAGGAACGCTGATCGATGCACCCGCATGCGAGCCCGCACCGCTCGCCGCGTGCGCCACGCCGATCGCCGGATCCCGGGTCACGCTGCGCCGGATCACGCCCGACCTCCCCGGCGCGGCGCTGCTCGCGACCTCGCCGAAGAACGATCCGCGGCTGTTCGTGGTCGTCCGCGACGGCACGATCCACGTCTACGAGAACGAGGTCATGCGCGCCACCCCGTTCCTCGACGTCAGCAACTCGATCGCCGCCGGCAATGAGCAAGGCCTCCTCGGGCTCGCGTTCCACCCGTCGTACGGCTGCAACGGCCAGTTCTTCATCTACTACACGACGAACACGAGCAACGTCGTCGCGCGCTGCACGGTGAGCGCGGCGGATCCGAACATCGCGAACCCGGCCTGCACGCCGGTCCTCACGATTCCCGACTTCGCCGGCAACCACAACGGCGGCATGATCGAGTTCGGTCCCGACGGCTACCTCTACATCGGCACCGGGGACGGCGGCGGTGGCGGTGATCCGAACCGCAACGGCCAGTCGCTGACGAACGGAAGCCCGCTCGCGGGCAGCATCGCGCTGCTCGGCAAGATGCTGCGCATCGACGTCAACGCGAAGGATCCGGGCAAGGAGTACGCGATTCCCTCGACCAACCCGTACGCGGCTGGCGGCGGCGCCCCGGAGATCTTCGCGATCGGACTGCGAAACCCGTGGCGCTGGTCGTTCGACAAGGGCACCGGCGACGTCTGGATCGGCGACGTGGGCCAGAACGGGATCGAGGAGCTGAACGCGGTGAAGGCCGGCGAGCTGTCTGGCAAGAACTTCGGCTGGAGCATCTACGAGGGCAACACGTGCTGCTCGGCCGCCGTCGACAGGTGCGAGCAGCAAAACAGCAGCCCCACGTGTCCACCTCCGGCCCCCGCCCCCACCCTGTTCGTGCCTCAGAACGTTCGCACGCACGCCGCGGGCTGGATCTCCATCATCGCCGGCGAGACCTATCGCGGCACCTGCTACCCGGACCTCGTCGGCTGGCACTTCTACACGGATTACAACTCGCAGGGCGCGGGCCTCCACAAGGCACGCCTGACCCCAGCTGGGTTCGAAACGATGCCGGTCACCGTCGCTTTACCGGGCGGCATCACCAGCATCCACGCCGATGCCCGCGGCGAAATCTACGTGACGCGGCTCAGCGGCAACACTGGCGATGTAGGCATCCTGTACAAGCTAGAAGGCAATCCCTGAGGCCACGCCGGCTCGCGCTCGCCACCGGCCTCGATGCGCACGCGCTCGAGTGGGACGGTCCAGGCGAGCTGACCTACGTCCTCGTCCACGGCTTCACCGACCACGCCTACGGCTGGCGGCGCGTTGCGGAGCGGCTCGCGGTCCACGCGCACGTGATCGCGCCGGATCTCCGCGGCCACGGCGACAGCGCGTGGATCGGGCCGGGCGGCTACTACCACTTCATGGACTACGTCGCCGATCTCGACGACGTGATCCGCCAGCTCGCACGGACGAGGGTCATCCTCGTCGGCCATTCGATGGGCGGAAGCGTCAGCGGTTACTACGCCGGCACGCGGCCCGAGCGCCTGACCGCCCTCGCCCTGATCGAGGGACTTGGACCTCCGGACATGGCTGGACTCGAGGGTCCGACGCGAACTGCGATGTGGATCGACACCTGGCGCGCCGCGCGCGGCAAGGCCAGGCCGATGGCCACGCTCGAGGAGGCGATCGCGCGCCTGCGCAAGCACGACGACCG
>JAYUYE010000678.1:0-9077 GCA_043752985.1 Myxococcales bacterium | reverse complement strand
CAACGGCCGTGAGCTCGCCGGCAACGCGCACGCGACCGTCGACGATCTGCCGACGCATCGCCGCGCCCAGCTCGATGCCGCCCTCGGCGGGACGGTCAGCGAACAGCGCACCGAAATCATCGAAATAGAGAATCGCATCGAGCGTCTCCGCCGCCGCGAGCACCGATGCGACTCGCGCCTGCCATTCTCCCAGGCCGCTCGCGCCAGCGACGAGCTCGCTCGCCGAGGTCGCCCACATCATGCGGGACGGGTGCGCGGCAGCCCACGCCGTGATCAGTGCGCTCTTGCCCGCCGCCTCGTCGCCGACGATCAGCACGCTACGGCGGACGCGGCCGTCGAGAAGCCGCGTGATCTCCGCGAGTAGCTCGTCGCGACCGACCACCGGCGGGGGAGGGCTCGGCACGGCAACGCGGCGGCCCGCTCCATCGAGGGTGGCGATCGCCTGGCGCTTGCGCTCTGCTTCGGCGAGTGCCTTGCGTCCCTGTGCCTCGCCGAGTGGCGTGGTTGCGAGCTCGACCGCGATCGGCTCGAGGCTCGTCGGTGCCCACGTGATCAGCCGCTTCCAACCGTCGATGTCGAGGGCGAGCGCAGCGGGGAGCACCGCGAGCTCGGCGGTGAGCCGTTTCGCGAGATCCTCGGTGCGCGATACGAAGCACGCATGGTGGAGAACCGGCACGAACACCCAGTTGCCGGCCGGCCCCCCTTCGGCGCGTGGCTCGGGCACCAGTGCGACGGTGATCGTCACGGGGTGAGGGCGGCCGAGGCGGCCGGGGAGCTCCGGGCGTCCGAGCTCGACCTCGACCTGTTCGAGCCGGACTCCGTCGGGGAGGAGGAAGCGCGCAACCGTGGTGGGCCGCGTCTCGTCGGGGATCTCGGACATCGCGAGCTGGAGCTCGATCGCGGTCCGGTCCTCGGGTCCGTACGACGTGATCGCGGACGCGACGACCGGCGACAGCTCGTGGTGATCGGACGGCATCGCGCGGCGGAGCGCGAGCGTCATGAACTGCAGCTTGGTGTCGCTCATCGCTGCTTGCCGACAAGGAGTGCCATGCCGCTCAACGTCAGCGCACCCGCGATCACCAGCGACGGTACGCGATTCGCATCGATCCACGCCGATGTACCGGGCACCACGTCACGCGACACGAGGATCGCCATCGCGTTGTTCAGCACGTGGGCCGTCATCGCTGGTAACACCGAGTGTGCACGGAGCGTCAGCACGCCCGCCAGCGCGCCGAGCGTGAACGTGGGGATCAGCTGGATCACGGACAGGTGATAGGCGGCAAACACGAGCGCCGAGATCAGAACTGCCACCGCCGGCGCGAACCTGAGGGCGAGTGACCGCGCGAGGATGCCGCGGAAGATGAGCTCCTCGCAGATCGCAGGAACCACGGCGAGAGCGAGGACCACGACGACCAGCGACGGGCCATCGACGATGTCCTGCAACGTCTGCACGCCGCCCTCGGGCAGGGGCAAGAGATCGATGAGGTTGAGGTTCAGGTACCAGGTCGACGAGCCGATCAGCAGCGCTGCGGCGATGTAGCGCAGCTCGGGGCGCGCGAGTCCAAGTGCGGCGAGCGGCAGCCCGTGCAGCTTGAGCCCACCGAGCGCGACGCCGACCAGCGTGAGCTCGGCGACGACCACGGCAACGACCGGCGAGCCGCCTGCACTGACCACGACCACGGCTGCGACGAGGAACGACCCGAGGGCCGCTGCGACCAGACCCACAGCCGCGAGAACCGAGAAGGCCGGGCCGCTCCGCGCGTGATACAAGCGTGGGGTGCGTGGTTCGCTCGGGATCGTCATCGGCCTGACCGTCGGTGCCGGTGGAATGTATCTCGTGCTGCGCCCACCATGGGGCGGCACGACCGTCGAGGCGCTGGTCGATGCCGGGGTCGTGTCGATGGCACCCGCCGACGCGGGTGTGGCGAAGCCGAAGAAACCGAAGAAACGCCGGCCGCCGGGCACGGTCGCGCCGCCCGGTCTGCCCGATGAGGAGGAGTACTACGAGGAGACCGAGCCACTCCCCGTGCTCACCGATGCGGATCGCCGGCTCGAGTGGAAGGGCGAGGACGTCACGTTGCCGGCGACCAAGCTCGACATGGGCGCGGGTGGGGAGGCCCGCAAGCTCGACGATAACGAGATCAACTCGACGATCTCCAGCCAGGCGAACGGCGTCCGTGACTGCGTGATGAAAGGTGCCACCAATACCGATCTGCGCGCGACGATCACCGTGAAGCTCGTGGTCGATGGCTCGGGCAAGGTCAGCAAGAGCAAGCTGCAAGCGCCGCATTACCTGTTCGAGAAGGGTCTCCTCAACTGCGTTCAAAGGGCGCTCGGGCGGATGAAGTTCCCCGCCACCGGCGCGCCGACGCTCGTCACCTTGCCGGTGAACCTTGGATAGTCAGTCGGAGAGCGCGGCGTTGTAGTACGCGTCCTCGGGACTCGCGAGGTAGATCTCGTAGGTCGCGAGGTTCAACGACCCGGGCACGGTGAAGTCCTGGCTGAACCGACCGCTCGCATCACTGACGGCACGACCCAGCGGGATCGGGCTCGCACCGCCGCGACCCGCGGGCGCGAGGAACACGTCGATCGGATGATCGGCGATGATCTTCGTGCCGACCGCAACGCGACCCTCGACATGAACGACGTCGCCGCGATACGCGCTGGTGTCCGCGGTGGTGACGAGGAGCTTCGGCGTCTGCTTCTTCGGATCCTGCGTGACCGCAGGAAGTGATGGGTCCGGCGTGATCCGATCCGGGCCGGTCTTGCCACCGGAGCCCGCGCCCGAGCCGAGGTTGCCGTCGTACGAGCCACTGGCCGGCGAGTCATCGAGCGAGCGCTTGCGATCCGACTTTTGTTTGTCGGTGAGCCCCGTGATCTCGCCTTCGAGTTGCGTGTAGTTCTCGGTGTACTCCTTGGGCTTCGCGAACGGATCCTCCGCGCGTGGCCGGTGCAGGGTCTTGTTGTCGGCGCCCGTGACATCCATGCGCAGCGCGGCGCCGCCGAGATCGATACGTTGCCAGCGGCGCTCGGGGAACCAGACCTCGACGAACGCATGCGCCTCGTTCTGGACGTAGCGCGTCGGTAGTCCGAGGACGTTCGCCGTGATCATGAAGCTGAACGCACGGTGACGGCAGACGCCGGCCTGGCTGTCACACAGGTCGCGATAGATATCGCCGGTCGGGTTCGGTAGCTTCTTGGCCTCGAACGCGCGGAAGTAGCCGACGAGCTTGTTGAACGAGATCGCGAGATCCATGTTCGCGTCGATCCCGATCTTGTCGAGCGTGATCTTCGCAGCGCGCCGGACGGTCTCGGGGATCACCGGGCGAATCTCGGGCGGCGCCATCGTCGCCACCATCTGTGGGGTCATCCGCGCGGTCGTCGGCAGCGACGGTGCGAAGTAGCCGGCGTCGGCATCGGCGAGGAACACGAGGCGATAGGTCCCCGCCGCGTTCGACTCGTCGCTGCGGACGTAGAAGTTGTCGGCGCCGTCTTTCTCGAACCGTAGCGTGGTCTTCGGCTTGATCTCGTACGACAGGATCCGCATGTCGGGCGCGACGCTCGGTAGAGGCACGTCGACGCCGGGCGTGAGCTGGAGCAGCACCGAGCCCCAGAACCGATCACGGTCCTTCGCGGTCGTGCCACCGACGCGGACCTCGGTCAGCGCGGGGCGCGCGATCTTGAGCTGGTAGTCCTCCGCCGCGGTGTCGAGCGAGCTCATGCGCTTGAACGGCAAGACATCGGGGTTGAACACGCTGACGTACTGAAGCCGGTTGTCGGGCCCGGTCATGGTGTCGGGCTTGAGCGAGGTCTCGCGATCCGCGCCGAAGCCGCCCGCGCCCAGCACGGGCTCGCCCTTCGGCTTGTCCGATGGCTTCTCGGTCGAGGGCTTGCGCAGCACCTTGTCGCCAGCCGTGAACGCCACAGGATTCGCGCCGTCGCCGGTCGAGCCGATCATCGGGGACACCTTGTCGCCGTTGGGCGCGGGCAGGTCCTCGTGCGGGGTCACCTTGCGCGGTTTCCCCTGACCCATCGCGAGCCCGACCACGCCCACGCCTCCGACGAGGACGACCGCGAGCAGTGACAGCGTGGGCCCCGGGCGCATAGGCCCCGATGATGACATGCGCGTATGATGGCCGCCACGGGCATGGGCGCCTCGACGAACCTGCGGACCGACGAGCGCAGACTGCTCGGGACCGCAGGCGTGGTGTTCGGGCTGGCGAGCGCGGGCGCGGCGATGAGTGCCGCCGCCGCCGATGCAATGTTCCTGTCGGAGCTCGGCCCTTCCCACCTCGGCGAGGCGGTCGCCGGCTCGAGTGCACTCCTCGCAGTGGTCCTCGCGGTTGTCGGCGGGCTCGCCGATCGACTCGAACGTCGCCGCGTGCTCGGCACGCTTGCGATGGTCTCCGCGATCGTGCTGGTCGGACTCGCCGCGCTGTCAATCGTGGCGCCTGCTGGCGCGGCGGTGGTCACGCTGATCGGCGGCAAGCAACTCGCGGCGGGCACCGACCTCGCGTTCTGGGTCGTCATCGCGGAGCGCCTCGACGCGCGACGCAGCCAGCGGCTAGTCCCGGTGCTTGCGGCGATGGGCGGGGCAGGGGCCGCGCTCGGCGCGGTGCTGGTGATTCCGCTCGCCTCGGCGGTCGGCGCAAGCGGAGTGCTCGTGTGCGCCGCCGTGATGCTCGTCCTCGCTGCGATCGGCGCGACGCGGCTGCCGACGACTCGCCGGGTCGGGACCGCACCCGCGGACATCCGCGCACTGATCTCGAGGTCGTGGCGCGATGGCGCGCGAGCCGTGCGCCGTCATCCGCTCGCCCGACACCTCGCGATCGTCGTTGCCGCCGCCGGCGTGTTCGCATCCCTCACGTACTTCGCGCTTGGTGTAGAGGTCGCCGCGCGGGGAGGTTCCACGGCGGATCTCGCCGCTCTCCTCGGTGGTGTGCGCGGCGGCGGGCAGGTGCTCACCCTGATCGTCCAGCTCGTGGTCGCGCCGCGACTTCTCGCGAGCCTCGGTACAGGACGCGCCTTGCTGCTCGCTCCATTGGTCGCGCTCGCGTCGGGCCTTGGCCTCGTGATCGCACCGATCCTCGCGGTCGCGATCGCCACCCAGGTCTCCGCACGCGTGCTCGATGCGGGGATCGAGACGCCAGCGGAGCGGCTGACGCAGACCCTCCTCCCCACCGCAGTCCGTGGCCGGGTTGCTGGATTCCTCGATGGCACGGCGAAGCGCGCGGGTGCTGTGATCGGTGGCCTGGTCGCCGCGGTGCTCGCCGGATCTCCGACGATGTTTTATGTGGTGACCGCGATTGCTGCCGCGCTCTGGCTGATCGCGTCGGCACGGATCGCCCGCGCGCTGCCGACCCTCGCGGTCGCTCATGTCGCTCACACTCGCGATGCAGATGCGGCGGTCGACGATCGCGCGCTCGCCGTGCTGCTCCGCGAGCTCGCGAGCGCACGTCCCGATCGCGCAGCCGAGGTCATCGCGCGCCTGCACGAGCGCGGTCGAATCGACGCCGTGGGGCCACTCGTCCAGGTCGCGGTCACGCGTGACGGCGTCGCGGTCTGGCGGGCTCTGATCAACGTGCTCGATGCCCCGGCGGAGCTCCACGGGCCCGCGATCGCGGCGACCCTCACCACCACCGAGCATCGCGAGCTCGCGCTCCGCGCACTCGGCCTCGCAGGCGGCGTGCCGGCCGCAGATCTCGCCGCCTGGCGCGATAACACGGACCCGGCGATCGCGTTGACCGCCGAGGTTGCAGCCCTGCGCCTCGCGGGAGACCATGCCGGCGCGCTTGCGCTGCTCGCAGACGCAGTTCGCGACACCGGTAGCGCGGCGCGCGTCGCAATCGACGAGCTGGGGGTCGAGATCCGGCGCGGGCTCACCAGCGTCTCGAGCGACCGGATGCTCGAGGCGGCGCGTCACCTCTCTCGCGCGCTGCGCCGGCGCCGCGGGGATTCCGCGAGTCGCACGTTCGGGTACGCCGCGCTCCAGCGTGTCGTCGATGGGGCGCGCGACCGCCGCGATGCCGAGCTCTCGCTGCTCCGCGCCGATCTGCTCGAGCTTGCGCGCGAACGCGTCGAGGCCGCCGCCTCCCCACCAGCACCCGAGCATCACCTGACCTCGCTGATGCGCGTTCCCGGCTCGACCATCGACGAGACGCCAGAGGTCGCCGCCGCGATCCGCCTCTACGGCGAGCTACTCGCGAGCGCCGATGCGATCGAACCTGACGATCTTCGCAGGATCGCGCGCGCGCTCGGTGAGCCCGACGATGACGTGCGTGCTGCCGCCGAGGAAGCGCTCATCGCGCTCGGGCCCGCCGCTGCCGGCGAGCTGATCGCGACCGCCGCGTGGGGCCGTCGCCGTGCTCGCGATCGCGCGGCCGCGTTGCTCGCCGAGCTGCCGGTCACCGCCGGCGCGCTCGATCGCCTGATCGATTCGGAGCTGGACGCACTCGATCACACGCACGCCGCGATCGCCGTCCTCGACCAACCGGGCGACGCGCTCCTCGCACGCCGGCTCGACGAGCGGCTCCGCGAGATCGCGCACACCGTGCTCCTCCTCGTGGCCGCGCGCCGCCGGTCGCGCGCGATCGCGCAAGCCGCGGTCGCCTGGCGTCACGCGCGTGGTGGGCACGAGCGCGCGCGCACGCTTGCCGTGATCGACGCGGCACTACCTCGCTCTCTCGTCGGTCGTCTCGTCGAGGCAGTCGACGAGCTATCGCCCGCCGATCGTGCCGCGCAGCTCACCGCCGCAGGCATCGAGCTGCCGGCGCGCGATTCCGTGATCCGCGCCGAGCTAGCCGGTCGCGATCGCCTCGCGCGAGGCCTCGTCCTCCACATCCTCGGCGCCGCTGGTCGCAGCGCGCATCGCGAAATGATCGCATCCGCCGCACATGCCGAGGCGCTCTCGATCAGTCCGGAGAATCTGATCGCCAAGGTCACCGAAGCACTTCACGAAGGTTCCACCGGTCCCGTCACCGAAGGAGAGACCGATATGCCGAGTCGAGTCGAAACGTTGATCGCCCTCGGGCGAGTCCCGCTGCTCGCGTCCCTGTCGACGCGTCAGCTCGCCGATGTGGCGGAGCGCGCTCGCTGGTCGCATCCGCGCGCGGGCTCGATCATCGTGACCTCGGGCGATCTGATCGATGCTTTGATCGTCGTCGACGATGGGGAGCTCACGCTCGGCAACCGCGTCATCACGAAGGGAGAGGTTGTCGACGAGCTCGCGTGCTTCGCGCCGACGCAGATCGCAGACGACCTCCGCGCCGTGCGCGCGACCCGGCTGATCCGGCTCGAGCGCGTCGACTTCGAGGAGCTCGTCGATGACGTGCCCGGCCTCGCGGCGGCGGTCTGCCGCGGTCTCGGCGAGCGCGCGCGCCGCGCCGAGGATCACGGCTACCGATCGCCCCTGGCGAGCCGCGGCTAACTCCGCATCCCCTCGCGGGTTTCGCGCCGCGAAGAAATCGCGCAACCGCCGCCGGAGCCGCTCGATAGGCAAGGTCAAGACTCGGGGAACAAAGCTTCTCGGCGAGCAGGGCTCGGATGATGCCGGAACTTACGAGGCCTGGACGACGTACCTCGGCATGGCGCGCGCGGCGATGAAGCGCGGCGATGTCCTGGCCTGGACTTCGCGTCGCCTGAAACGACGAGCATGGCCAAGGGTGGCGAGCAGCTCAAGCTACGGTTTCGTGAAGCCGGAAAGATGCTCAAGGAAGAGGACGAAACGGCAGGTCGCAAGCTGTGCCCAGAGACGGAGTTGAACCGCCGACACGGGGATTTCGCGATGCCACCGCGATTCGCGGGGCTCGTCTGCTTCCTGGCCTTCTAGCGCGAGCAGTCGAGATCGATCGGTTGCGCCGAGGGGTCAATTGAGTCGTCGCACGGTGACACTCGCAAACACCAAGACCGGAAAATCCGCGGATTCGACTTCCATCAACGTGGCGATTCCGAGGTTGAAGCCGATTTGTTTCCGCGTGAATCGGAAGCCGACCATGCCGACGTAGAGGTCATCGCTCCCGCCAACGGCGCTCGACGAAAACCCGCCAATCAGCTCACCGACGAGCTTGATGTGCGGGACGAGCTGAACTGCGGCCGCGCCAGAGACAACGATTGGAACGCCGGTCGAACTCTCATTTAGGATCCCTGTTCCAAGAACACCCGAGGCGTGGGAGTTGCAAGCATCGTCGAGGCAGACGGTTGCGATCCCGCTTACGATGCCTGCGGCGGCATCACCCGAGAACAGGACATCGCCGTGAAGTGCGACGCGCAGGGATCCGGACTTCACCACCTGAACCTTTGCCGACAGCATGCCAAGCCGGAAGTCGTCCGCCGGGATCAGGACCGTCCCGCAGAACATGAGGTTGTTGGTCGGCGAGTAACACCCCGATAGATGGGTAGTCGTGAGGTTGTCTAGGTCTGAACCCGAAATGAGGCCGGCGCTCAGGCTAACCGTCGCAGCCGGATCGGTAAGGGCGGTCGGCGAGACGAAGGATCCCGTTGAGAGCGCATCGTCGATAACCCCCTTATCGACCAATGCCACTGGCGGGGGTGGCGCGATGACAGCTTGCGCCGGCGGGATGGCAGCAGATGAATCCGATGACGGAGGCGGGGGGGCGTCAGGGGATGGTTGGGCGCTCGCGATCCACCGCGTGGCTACTATGATCGTCAGGAGCACTGAGAGCTTGAGCTTCATCGCCGCAACCATCGCACGTCATTTTTGAGTTCGGAGACTAGCGCCCGCAACGTGCCGGAGATTACCGGCTCGTAGCAATGCCGTCGTAAGCTGGGCTCGCCAAACAGATCGGTCACCCACTCCGGGTGGCGCTTGACCCGCTTCAGTTCCTTGTCGCCCCTGTGCAGCCGGTAGACGGCGAGCACCAAGTCATCACCGTCCAGCAGCACCACAAATTGTGGCCGTCTGAGCGGTAGACCTTCGCCCCGCCTTCAACCGGCCAGGGTTTCTGAAGCGTCCGCAAGACTGGTACGTACACGGATGGTGCGGCGCATGGTCGGCCCCGGCGCGCTGGCGGCGGCAGAGTTGGCGAGAGAGACCGGCATCCCGCAGCCGACGTTGTCGC
>JAYUYE010000677.1:0-3748 GCA_043752985.1 Myxococcales bacterium | reverse complement strand
TGTCCCCGCTCGCGCTCCGACGCCGCGGCCGTTCGCCGCACAGAATGCGGTCGAACAACCGTCGAGCACGAAGAGCGCGA
Organism: Myxococcales bacterium; assembly: GCA_043752985.1. GTDB lineage: Bacteria > Myxococcota_A > Polyangia > Haliangiales > Haliangiaceae > JABFXX01. Next base: position 3,668 of record JAYUYE010000677.1, on the reverse strand, counting down.
AGACCGGGTCGATGGTCCTGCTGACGACCGCGGTCGACGCGCTCCGCAACGAGGAGATCGACCGCACCCGGCTGTTCATCAAGCTCGGCTGGGGCATCAGCATTCTCTCGATGGCGACGGTGCCGTTTCTCGGCGCACCGCGCCTGATGAACATCGCGTTCGTCGGCGCGCTCCTGTTCGGGATGATCGTCAGCTTCGGGTTCCATCGCTCGTTCGCGGATCCGGCGAAGTACAGCGACAACGCACTGCTCAAGCTCGCGGTACTGTGCGTGTTCAACGCGACGGTCGCGGTGTTCTTCTTCGGGGTGTTCACGGCGACGCCTGGGATCATCGTGATCGGCATCCACTTCGCTGGCAGAACCGAGGCGGTACGCACGGCGCGTTGGATCCTCGGATTCGCCGTGGTCATGTACGCGATCCTCGCCGGCATCGTCATCAGTGGCGTGGTCGGCGACCCAGGCGTGTTCGCATCCGACCGGGACATCAATGTAGTGTCCCAGCTCACCGGCGTGGTGTTCGTGCTGGCGTCGTACGTGCTCGCGTACGTCAGCGCGCGCGCACTGCGGCAGGTCTCGCTGACCTCGATCGAGGAGCTGCAACGCGCAACTCGCCTCGCATCGCAGCGCGAGGCGTTGATGGACGAGCTGCGTGCTGACCTCGAGCGCGCGCTGCGAATCGGTGGCCCGGGACGCTACAGCGATCAGGTCGTCGGCTCGTACAAGCTGGGAATCATCCTCGGCCGCGGCGCGATGGGCGAGGTCTACGAGGCGGTCCACGTCACGTCCGGCGAGGCCGCCGCGGTCAAGCTGCTGCGCCGCGAGCTCCTCACCGATCCCACGCAGGTCGCGCGGTTTCTGCGCGAGGCCAAGGCAACGAGCGCCCTCGATTCGCCACACGTCGTGCGTATCCTGGAGGCAGCAAGCGAGGACGCCGAGCTCCCTTACATCGCGATGGAGATGCTCCAGGGCACCACGCTCGCCGAGATCCTGCGCGCAGATCCCAAGCTGTCGCCGGTCGACGTGCTCCAGCTCGTGCGTCAGGTCGGTTCCGCGATCGATGCGGCGGCGGCGATCGGCGTCGTCCATCGCGATCTCAAGCCCCACAACCTGTACCGGATCGGCGAGCTCGCGACGGTGTGGAAGGTCCTCGACTTCGGCGTCGCGTCCCTCTCGGAGGACACCGGGACGCTGACCCAGGGCGGCGTGGTCGGCACACCGAGCTACATGGCTCCCGAGCAGGCACAGGGCCGCAAGGTCGACGGCCGCGCCGACGTCTACGCGCTCGCCGCGGTGGCCTATCGCTCGCTGACCGGCCGCCACCCGTTCAATGCACCGGATACGCCCGCCCTGCTCTACGCCGTTGTCCACAAGATGCCGACTCGCCCGCGCGAGCTCACCGAGGAGCTGCCGGAGGATATCGACCGCTGGTTTGCGATCGCCCTCGCGAAGTCGATGGACGATCGGTTCCAGACGGGTGAGCACCTGTTCGAAGGTCTCCACGCCGCACTGACCGGTGGCCTCGATCCCAAGCTCCGCAAGCGCGCTGACGCGCTTGTCCGCAAGAATCCGTGGGAGTAGCGATGACTGAACGCACCACGAATACACCGACGACGATGACCACGGCGGCGGACGCGTTGCACGACGAGGAAGTTGTCGGAACGCGAAAGTTTCTCCGACTCGGAATCCTGATCGCATTCGGCGTGGTGCCGATGGTCTTGATCGTTCCCGGCAACCGTCAGATCGCCACGGCATTGCTGGCCGTCCTCGCAGCGACCTGTCTCGGCTCGCTGTGGATGTATCGGCGGCTCGCTCCGCCTGCCAAGTTCGATGCGCGCCTGCTCAACCCGATCGCATTCGGGGCGATCGCTGTCGGTGTGCTCGGCATCCTCTACGTCGGGATGTTCTCCGCCGCGCCCGTCATGGTCGCGCTCGGTCTGTTCTTCTTCTGTCGCACCGAGAGCTTCGCGAGCGCGCTCGGCGCCTACCTGCTCGCGACCGGCTCGCACACCGTGATCTGCACGCTGGTGATCAGCGGCGCGATCGAAGACCCCGGCTTTTATCCCGTGCGCAAGGGACTCCCCGTCGAGGCGTTGATCGCCACCGCTGTCACGTTGCAGCAGCTCTATGCGCTGTGCTTCTTTCTCGCGCGACTCACGCGCAAGAGCTCGCTGCGCGCGATCGATCAGCTGCAGAAAGCGACGCGCCTTGCCGCCGTGCGCGACGCGCAGGTTGCCGAGCTCCAGATGGATCTCGACCGCGCACTCAAGATCGGTGGCCCCGGTCGGTTCACCGGCCACGTCGTCGGCTCGTGGGAGCTCGGCAACGTCCTCGGTCGCGGCGCGATGGGTGAGGTCTACGAGGCACTCCACGTCAAGACCGGCGCGAACGCTGCCGTCAAGATGCTGCGCCGCGAGCTCCTGTCGGACGGGCACCACGTCGAGCGGTTCTTTCGCGAGGTCCGGATCGCCGCGACGATCGAATCACCGAACGTGGTCAAGGTCCTCGAGGCCAGCTCGCCGACCGATCCGATTCCGTTTCTCGCGATGGAGCTGCTGCGTGGCCAGACCCTCGGCGAGATCCTGCGCGTCGGTCCGCTGACCGGAAGCAAGCTGGCGACGATGGTCGCGCAGATCGGTGGCGTCCTCGAGCTCGCGCGGACTTCAGGGATCGTGCACCGCGATCTAAAGCCGCACAACCTGTTCCTGACCGAGGAAGGCGTCTGGAAGGTGCTCGACTTCGGCGTCGCGATCCTCGCCGACAACTCGGGCACCCTGACCCAGGGCGCGGTGATCGGAACACCGGCGTACATGGCGCCCGAGCAGGCGAAAGGCCAGCCGGTCGATCACCGCGCCGATGTCTACGCGCTCGGTGCCGTGATCTACCGCTGCCTCACCGGCCGCGTGCCGTTCATCGCGAAGGACACGCCGGCGCTGCTCTATGCGGTTGTCCACATCATGCCGCTGCGCCCGACGGCGTTCGGTCCGATCGCGCCCGAGATCGAAGCGGTTCTCACGATCGCACTCGCCAAGGATCGCGACATCCGGTTCCCGACCACGGCGGCGCTCGCCGAGGCCTACGCACTCGCGGATCGCGGCATGTTCCCGCCGGCGCTGATGAACCGCGCGCGCGGCCTCGTGCTCGCGCATCCGTGGACCGAGCCCGAGCTCGCCGCGGACAACAAGGAAAAGAAGAAGGCTCCCCGCGAGTCGCAGCGCGCGATCTAGATCGCTGGCCACGCCGGGCGAAGCATCCCCGCGATCCGGGGGCCAACCCCCGCCACGCTCCGGGCGAGCTCGTGCCGGCGCAACCGACCCAGACCCGGCGCGCCGCAAGCTGCCTCTCGGGAGGTCACCGATGCGGCGGCGGTGCGATCCGGCGGGCGAGCTCGAGATCCTGGATGTCGTGCGGTAGCAGGCAAACCTGGACGAGCCAGTCGGTCGCGCATACATGCTCGAGGCCGCCGCCCTGCTCTCGCTTCCAGCGCAGGAGGACCGCCGCCGAGGCGCGCTCGACGACGCGGCTCAGGTTGTTGACGTAGCCCTCGCTCTTCGCGAGCTCGCGCGCGATCGCTGGACCGCTCCAACCCTTGTCGCGGAGGAGCTTGCACCACACCGCCAGATCACAGGTCCCATCAAAGCCGGTCACGTTCGAACCTCGTCGTTGCGTGGC
>JAYUYE010000676.1:0-3755 GCA_043752985.1 Myxococcales bacterium | reverse complement strand
CCAAGCCCGCGCCGGCTCCTCCCGCGACACGGCCGTGAACCGGGACACCCGCGCAGCTCTCGCCGTCCCGCTTCCGGGTGCGCGCTTGTTCGGGATCCGGATCGCGGTTGACGAAACTACATGGCGTCCAGCTCGGGAGCTGCCGGGATCACGACGACGCGAGACAGGGTCACGCCTGGAACAACGCGCTGACCTCGCGCTCGAGGTCGGTCTTCGTGAATGGCTTCTGCAGGAACCGGCTGTTCGCGACGCGCGCGACCCGCGTTCCGCGCGGATCATCCGGGTAGCCCGACATGTAAAGGACGCGGACGGCGGGCTGCGACTTGCGGAGCCCGGTGGCGAGCGCGCGGCCGCTCATCCCTGGCATCACGAGATCCGTGATCAGCAGATCGATCGACCGCTCGCTCGCGCACTGCAACGCCTGAGCAGCGTGAGCCGCGAGGACGACCTCGTAGCCGGATCCGCTGAGGTAGCGGTCGACGAGCTCGCGCACGTCTGCGTCATCCTCCACGACGAGCACCGTCAGGCCGCTCAAGCCAGCGTGCGGGCGAGGCGTCGGCACCGGAATGACGCTCGGGACGAAGGCGACGCGAGGTAGCAGGAGCACGAAGCTCGCACCGCGCGCGGGAGAGCTCGTGACCTCGATGTGACCGCCGCTCTGGCGAACGATCCCATAGACGGTCGACAGCCCGAGCCCCGTACCTCGGCCGACCTCCTTGGTCGTGAAGAACGGCTCGAAGATCCGCGCCTTCGTCGCGTCATCCATGCCCTGGCCGTTGTCGGTCGCGACGATGCGTACGTAGTGGCCGGAGTTGAGCCCGACGCGGCTCGCGCAGTACGCGTCGTCGATCTCGACATTCGCGGTGCTCAAGGTCAGGCGTCCGCCGTCACCGAGCGCGTCGCGCGCGTTGAGCGATAGGTTCATGATCACCTGCTCGAGCCCCGTCCGGTCTACCTTCACGCCGCCGATGTCGCCGGCGAGATCGAGCTGCAGATCAATGTGCTCGCCGATCAATCGGCGCAGCATGTGGCCCAGGTTCGTGATCACGACGTTGACGTCGAGGATCTCGGGGACCAGCAGCTGTTTGCGACTGTAGACCAGGAGCTGCCGGGTCAGCGCTGCCGCACGCTCGGCGGAGTGGCGGATCCGCGCCGCGTGCTTGCGTGTTGGTGCGCCCGGCTCGAGCCCGCTGAGGAGCAGCTCGCTGTAGCCGATGATGGTGGTGAGAATGTTGTTGAAGTCGTGCGCGACGCCGCCGGCGAGCTGGCCGATTGCCTCCATCTTCTGCGACTGCCGGAGTTGCTCCTCGAGGTGCTTGTGCGCGGTGACATCGCGGACGAGATACACGACGGTGCGCTCGTTACCAGGCACGTTCGGGGCGATGACGACGTCGGCCGAGAACCAGCAGCGCCCGCCCTGGACCGCGAGCTCGTACTCGAACGTCTCCGCGACGCCCGTGCGGAAGACGCGCTGGATGATCTCCGTGAACTTTGCGCCGGCCTTGCCGAGCACGGAGTCGATCGTCTGGCCGATCAGCTCTGCGCGCGGCTTCGCGAGCAAGCTGTCGTCGTGCGTCCATACGTTGACGTAGCGGGCGTTCTTGTCGAACTCGAACACGATGCCCTTGGTGCAGCCGAGGAGGACCATGAGCCGGTTCTCGCTCGCGAGCAGCTCGTCGGGCGGCGTCACCGCGTTCCGGGGCTTCCTGCCAGGGGGCTTCACCTTTCGTGCAGCCTAACTCCGCCCGTCGCCGGTGGCTACGGTGAGACCGTGCTCGACCGGTCACGACACAGCACTCGCTGGCCCGTTTCCAGGTCGTGCTGGCGCATGCACTTCGAGCGCGACGCCCAACCCTCAGATACTTTCGTAGTAAGAGCAAAACCACATCGAGCCACCGGCCGAGCCATCGCTCGCGAAGTCGTTGGTGCGGTAGCTTCGTCGACGATCGGGACGTCACTACTCTGGCCATGCGGAGTCGACCGTCTCCGGCCACAGGCCTCGACGCGCCGCCGGGCAACGCTGCTCGCTCTTCTCGGTCACGGCTTGACGAGCTGGAACCGGAACACCGCGTCACCAAGCTCGAGCAGGTCGCCCTCCTCGAGCGGTTGAGAGGTGATCCGGGTGCCGTTGACGACGCAGCCGTTCGTCGAGCCGAGGTCCTGGATCATCCACTGGTCGTGGACGAACATCACGCGCGCGTGCCGGCGGCTGAGGTTGCCGCTCCCCACGGGAATCTCGTTTGACGTGCTGCGACCGATCGAGTTCTCGGTGTACAGCGCGAACTGCTGACCTGCGACGACACCGCCGATCCCGTGCAGCATCGCGGCGGTCCCAGGACGCATGTGGTGCGCCGGGCGTTCGTAGGCAGGGGAGGCGGATTTGTAGGCCATCGATTGCTTGCGCTGGTGCATCCGCTCCGCGTCGGTGCTCTTGCGCTCGTAGTTCGCGGCCTCGTCGACGAGCTGCTCGCGGAGCTCGGCGAGCGGCGAGCCGTCGTTGGCCACGAATCCGTCGAGGCCATCGATCTTCGCGACCAGGAGCCGCAGGATCGACGCCGCCGCGGGGTGGGCGCCGCGATCTGCCTGTGCCCGCGCCTGGGTGCGGGCCGCGTCGGCCTGCACGAGGATGATGTCGCGCTGTGCGTCGCGATCCACGATCCGCGCGCCGGCCCGGATGTCGACCAGCAGCGTGGCGGTCACGCGATGCGACGTGCCATCCGCGGCGCGTCCCTCGACCGCAATCTCCATCAGCTTGCCCGAGGCCCCGGTGCGGAGGTCGAGCCGAAGCTCGAGTGCGAGCGAGCGACCCTCGTCGATGAAGACGTCCCCGATCGAGGTCGAGATGCCGTGCTTGCCGTGGCGAAGCTGACTCGCGGGCAGCAGTTGAAGAACCTCGACGCCGTCCGCGGGCGCGAGGCGCAGCTCGAGCTGGTCGGCGACGATGCCGCCGTGCGCGAGTGCGGCGCGTGCGAGATCGACGCGCGCGGTCACCGGATCGGGAACGTACGCGTAGCGACCGGAGCCCGCAGTCGCGATCGCATCGAGGACGTTCTCGTCGTGATGGAGGCCGAAGCCGAGCGTCGACACCGCGAGCTTGAGACCGCGAACGTAGGCCGCGAGATCCGACGCGGACTGAAAGCCGAGGTTCGGCTGACCGTCGCTGAGCACGACCATGACGCGGCGGAGACTGGTGGGCGCGGACATCAGCACGCCGGCCGCTACCTCGATGCCGCCGTGCATGTTCGTGCTGCCGTCGGCGTGGATCCCCGCGAGGCTCGCGCGGATCTGCGAGCGCCCGGCGAGATCCGTGGTGGTCAGGCCGCAGCGCACGCCGGCGTTCGTCGAGAACGTGACGACCGCGAGCTGATCGCGCTGATCGAGCAGGTCGGCGACGATCCCGCAGCTCTTGACGACGTGCTCGATCGGCTCGCCTTGCATCGAGCCAGATGTGTCGATCACGAGCACGACCGCGAGCGGTGCACGCTCGGTCTCGAGCGCCTGGCCGCGCGGCTCGACCTTGATCGAAGCCCACAGCGTGCCCGTGCCCGGCTCGACATTCTTGACCTCACACGCCGCCACCAACCCAAATGGTGTAATCATGACACTAAGTATAACTCAGGCACCGCAGGAAGCCAGCCGAATCTTCGGCGCACACCGTCGGACTTTACCGCTGCTCCGGCGTGGAGCACCGCGACCGACAACAGAGCTTCGAACCGGATCAGGTCACGGGGCAGCTAGAAGAAGCGGCCGCAGTC
>JAYUYE010000675.1:0-3761 GCA_043752985.1 Myxococcales bacterium | reverse complement strand
CCGATAGCCGGGGCATCTTGAGATCCGTGATCAACAAGTCGTACGGACGCAGGCGCAGCTCGGTCAGCGCCTTCTCGCCGTCTTCGACGGTGTGGACGCTGAATCCCTCGAGGGTGAGGAACTCGGCGAGGATCTCGCGGATCACGCGCTCGTCATCGACGACGAGGATGCGCGCTCCTTCTGTCGGCTCGGCCGACATCAGCTGTTCGTCACTCGGACGGAGCCGCGGCCGGTGCAGAGGAGGCAGCAGCAGCCGCCCTGGGCGCCATCGGATCGGGGAGCTGGCTCGGACGGCCGGCTTCCTTGTCGGCGCTCTCCTGCTGCTTGACCCACGCCTCACGCGCCGACGTCGCCTTGCCGCGCTCGCCGTCCGCCTTCGACTTCGCGCCCGCAACGCGGTTGCCGCGCTGCTGCTCCTGGCTCGGGAACCAGTTGTAGTCGACTCCCTTCGGGCTCTTGTTGTTCTTCTGCGCGAGCTGCGACTTCGCGAGCTCGAACTGCGCCTCGCGGTGGTACATGACCTCGGCCGTGTAGCGCGCGTGGCGCTTGAGCCAGTTGCGGTACGCGTCGAAGTACTTGACCCGAAGGTCGGCGGCCTTCTTGAGCGCTTCGGCCGTGTGCAGCTCCTTCGCGGCCTGGTTGATCCGGTTGTTGTCGGCCGAGCTCTCGGCCTGCTTCTTGTTCGAGATCGCCGTATCGATCGCGAGCTGCGTGCCCTTCTGATCGTTCTTGACGGCGGTCAGCTGCGCGTTCGCCTCGTTGAGGTCCGCCTCGGCCTTCGCGTTCTCCATCTTCGCGACCGACCAGTCCTGCTGGGTCTGGATGATCTGCTGCTTCTGGTCCGTCCCGACGTCCGCGATGAACATGTCGTCGAAGTGCTTGCCGAGCGGGCCGGGGGGCGAATCGTCCGGACCACCACCACATGCAGCGAGCGAAAGCAGTCCGACCGCGAGGAGCTTCGAGAGTAGGCGCATAGGTGGGCCCGAGCCTACTACGGCAGCGTGCGGCGAGCTACCATCGGAGCCGGGGGATCCAATGACCGTGTTGCTCGCCGTGGATGTCGGAAACACCAACACCGTCCTCGGGGTGTTCCGGGACGACGAGCTGGCCGCGAGCTGGCGCATCCAGACTGTTGCCGAGCGCACATCGGATGAGTACGCCGTTCTCCTCAAGACACTGCTCGACATGGAAGGCTTCCCTTGGAAGTCGATCGACGCGGGAATCATCTCTTCGGTGGTGCCGCCGGCGGTGTTCGGGCTGCAGCGGTTCTTCAAGCACTATTGCGGCGGCGCGGCGCTGCTGGTCGGCCCCGGCATCAAGACCGGCATGCCGATCCTCTACGAGAATCCCCGCGAGGTCGGCGCCGATCGCATCGTCAATGCGGTCGCCGCGTACGAGGAACTGAAGTCTGGCTGCATCATCGTCGACTTCGGCACCGCGACGACGTGGGACGTGGTCAACCCGAAGGGCGAATACCTCGGAGGCGTGATCGCACCGGGCATCCAGATCAGCGCGGAGGCGCTGTACAAGCACGCCGCGAAGCTGCCGCGCGTCGAGCTCGCGCGTCCGGGCAAGGTTGTCGCGCGCAACACCGTCGCGTCGATGCAAGCCGGTCTTGTCTACGGCTACGCCGGCATGGTCGACGCGCTCGTCGAGCGGATCCGCGCCGAGGTCGAGTGGCCGGCGCGCTGCATCGCGACCGGTGGCCTCGCCGCACTGATCGCGACCGAGACCAAGACCATCGAATCCACCGATGATCTGTTGACCCTCAAGGGCCTCAAGATCCTGTATCACCGCAACGCATGATCGAACTCTCTCTCCTCGATCCGAGCCAGCTCTCGACGGCCGCGCAGCGCGCGCTTGGTCCAGGGCCGGGACGCATGATGGCGTCCAAGGGCATGTTGCCGCTGCCGCCGGCCGATCAGGTCGCGGTGCTGTACCAGCTCCAACTCGATGCCGACGCCTCGATCGCGGGTGCCGCGCGCGCGACTGCCGCCTCGCTGCCCGAGAAGCTCCTGGCGGGAACGCTCGCTGACCCCACGCTCGATCCGCGCATCCTCCACTTCTTCGGCCAGAGCGCAGCCGACAAGGCGCCGGTGTTCGATGCGATCGCGCTCAATCCGTCGGTCGCCGACGGAACGCTCGCGATGCTCGCCGCCAAGGGCGACGCGCGCGGTGTCGACCAGCTCGCGCAGAACGAGCAGCGCCTGCTCCGCCACCCCGAGATCATCGCGGCGATGTACATGAATCGCCGCGCCCGCATGTCGACAATCGATCGCGTCGTCGAGCTCGCGGTACGCAACCACGTCCGCGTTCCCGGCCTCGCGGCATGGGACGAGGTGGCTCGCGCACTGACCGGGGCCGCACCTTCGGACGCCAAGGTCGACGCGGCGTTCGATGACGTCGTCGACAAGCTGACGGGCGACGACAGCGAGCTCACGAAGGGTGACGCCGACGTCGCGCTCGCCGAGAAGGACCACGAGATCAAGGACGACGAGAAGGAGGTTCCCTTCGGCGAGCTCCCGATCCCCGCGCAGATCCGCATCGCGACACTCGGCAATTCCGTCGCTCGTGGCAAGGCGATCCGCTCGGCCGTCAAGATCGTCGCACTCGCCGCGATCAAGTCGCCGGGCGTCACCGAGATGGAGGCCGCGCGCTACGCGGGCAATCCGGGCCTCGGTGAGGACGTGATTCGCTATGTTGCCGCCAAGCGAGAGTGGACCAAGCTGTATGCAGTCAAGGTCGCCCTGTGCCGCAACCCGAAGACGCCGATCTCCGAGTCAACGAAGCTGATGCCGTTCCTCCGCGAGCGCGATCTGAACGCCGTCAGCAACTCGCGCGGCATCCCGTCGGCGGTGGTCTCGCAGGCAAAGAAGCTGATGATGCAGCGGCGCGGCGGCGAAAAAAAGTGAGGTTTCCGGCGCGGATCGGGCTCGCGATCACGAGCCCACGCCGGGCACTCGCGCTGGCCGGCGACCGAGCCCATGCCGGGCGATCCGGCACCGACCTGTTCCTCGTGATCCTGATGATGCTCGCTGCGACCGAGCTGCGCGGTCTGTTCGCTGCGGCGTGGCTCGGCGTCGCGGCCCATGCCGGGCTCGGCGTGCGCGCGGGGATCCAGGTGCTGACCCGTGCGCTGACGGTCGAGCTCGCCTTCCTCGTGGTCGCCGCACTCCTTCTGTGGGTCGCCGCCGGAAGGAAGCGTGACCTCGGGCGGACATTTGACCTCGCGTGCGTCGCCGCGCTGCCGCTGTTGTTCGTCGAGCTCGTCGCGACCGTGGTCGTCCGCGCATTCGACCTGTCCGTGCCGGGCGTCGTCGGCATCGCGCTCTCCAGTGTGTCGTATGCGTGGGCCGGTGTCCTCGTGGCGCTCGCGTTCCGCACCGCACGCGAGCCGGTCGCGACGATGACCGCGCCGTCCGCCGACGTGATCCGCCCGGCGCGGGTAGCGGGCTGGGGCGTGATCGCGCTGCTCGCGACGGGTGCGATCATTCAGACCGTCTGGATCGGTCAGCACAGCGACTCGATGCGGCCAATGACCCAGGGCGATCCAGCACCGGCGTTCACGCTCCCGGCGATCGCCGCAGCCGGCGCGCCAGGTGCTCCAGTCGCACTCGCCGACCTGCGCGGTAAGGTCGTGGTCCTCGATTTCTGGGCGACCTGGTGCGGCCCGTGTCTCAAGGCGATGCCGAAGCTCGACTTGCTCGCGCGGACGCACCCCGAGATGGTCGTGCTCGCGATCAACCTCGACGATGCGGTCG
>JAYUYE010000674.1:0-9152 GCA_043752985.1 Myxococcales bacterium | reverse complement strand
CCGGCCGCGAACACGAACAGGTCGAGGGGACGCGAGCGCAGACCGTCGATGCGCGTGTCAGCGCGCGAGATCACACGGTGCAGGTGATCGTCGGCCGTGAAGTCCGCGGTCAGAGCCGGTGCGGCCAGGGCGAGGCCGAGGAGCACCACCAGCCAGGGTGCGACGCGCTGCATCTCTAATAGTGGCGCTCGAGGACGTACCAGCCGAATGCACGCAGCATCACGCGCGAGAGCGAGGGGTCGAGCAGCGGCTCGGCCTTCCGCCAGCCGCTCTCGACGAGCTCACGAGCGCGAGTCGCGCAGGCGTCGATCGCGCCGCAGGTCTGCACGAGCTCGACGGCCGCGGCGATCGTGGGCTCGTCGGTTGGCTTGGCCTCGAGGGTGCGCCACAGCCACTCGCGCTTGTCGCGCGGCAACCGGCCCATCGCGATCGCGATCGGCAAGGTGACCGTTCCGTTCGCGATGTCCTCGCCGCGGTTCTTGAGGTTGCCCTTGAAGCCGCGGAGGTTGAGCACGTCGTCCATGATCTGGAACGCGAGACCAACGGCCTCGAAGAACTCGCCGATCGCGGCGGTCTGTTCGTCCGTACCGCCGCCGGCGACCGAGCCCATGCGCGCGAGGCAGCCCGCGGGCGCCGCCGTCTTGAGCCGGTGACACGCGAGGATCCGCGCTTCGAGGACGGCGCACTCGCCACTCACCACGACGGCGGGCATGAGCGGTGCCATCCCGCCGAGATCGATCGCCTGGCCGGCGTGGCCGGCGCGCATCGCGGCGAAGTAGAGATCGTAGATCCGCAACTTCTTCTCGGCCGTCAGCTCGTCCGACTGCAGCGAGTGCTGCATCAGGAAGTACGCGGCGGTACCGGCGTTGATCGCGATCGGCTCGCCGTGCACGACGTGGCAGGTCGGACCGCCGCGGCGCAGCGTCGAGCGATCCTGCACATCGTCGATGATCAACGAGCCAACGTGGAGCAGCTCTGGCATCGCCAGCCACTGCGCGAACTTTCGCGAGTCGCCGCCGACGACATCGCAGCACGCGAGTGCGGCGTACGAGCGCCACGACTTGCCACCGCGATCGACCATCTCGCGGATCGGCGCGATCAGCGTGGCGGCCATCTGCTTCGGGTCGACGCCGTCCATGTAGTGCGCGAGCTCCTCACTCGCGATGATGTCGCGCAGCTCGGCGTGCGTGGGCTCGAGTGGCAGCGCCAGCGCGACCGACTTCTGGACCTCTTTGCCGACGGCGGAGAAGAAGTCATCGAGTGTATCGATGCACTCGACGCCACTGCGCTCGACGTAGGCGGGGCCGGACACGGTGCGGCCCTCGAACGTGCCGCGCGCCTGGCAGCGGCCCTCCCAGAATGCCGGCTTGGAGATGACGGTGATCAGCTCCTGATCCGCGAACGCAGCGTCGATCGCGATGTCGAGACCGATCGACGGCGCGCGCAGCTGCCAGCTCGTCGGATAGGCGTGGAACGTGCGCTTCGAGGTCCACGGCCTCGTCGGCGTGAACGTGACGTCGGTGATCGAGCGCTGCGTGCCGTCGGGGGCAACCGCGATCATCCACTTGCGAACGGTCTCGCGCGTGCGGACGTCGATGATCTCGTACGCGGTGAGATCTGTTCCGTCGTCGAGCTGGATCGCGGTCCAGTTCCAGCCGAGGTCGCGGACACCGGCGCCGTCTGCGCTGGGCGTCTCGCTCGCGACATAGCCGCCGAACTCGTGATCGTACCAACCCTGGCCGGTCTTCACGGGCAGCGTCTCGCCGTCGAGCTCGACCGTGCCGGTCAGGCCGCAGCGCGGGATGAAGTAGTAGAACATCTGCTCGCCCGCGTTGCCGCGAACGACGCCGTTGTCACCGTGGCGCGCGGCCGGCTTCAGCGGCGCGAACACGAGATCGCAGCCGGCCTTCTCGCGCGGATTGACGAGGCGCAGCCGGTAGCTGCCGTCGGGGAGCTTTTCGAAGCTGCTCGCGCCGTACGTGAGGTGGAGGCGATCCGGGGCAACGGCCACGGTGCCCTCGAACACGCGATCGGGAGCCGGCACCTGACCGCGCTCTAGGATCTCGGTCATCGCGCGGTTGAGGCGGTCGTCCTTCGAGCCACGGCCATTCGCGATGCGCTCGAGGCCGAGCTGCGGTGCGCGCCCGTCGACGCGCGACTCGCCGATGTAGCGGCCCTTGTCGAGATCGCTGATCGCCCACGTCATCGAGTGTGCGTACGTGAGCTCGCCGGTCGCCTCGTCGTGCGCGGAGATGATCCGGAAGAACGCGGCGAACAAGCCGAGCGTGCGGCCGTCCGCGACCTCGACGTGCGCGTTGACGTACCACCACTCGGTGTCCGCGGCCGGATGCGGGAGATCGTGGAGCGCGAGGTCGATCGGGCCCGATGCGGGCCACCATGAGATTGTGGACATAAGAAAACCGACCCGGGCGGGCGCAAGGTACACGAAGGGGCAGGGCGTTCAACGCAGAACTTGCGGCCGCCTCTGCTGGTTGCTGCGCAGTTTGCGCAGCGTGACGCGCAGCAGGAGTAGCCTCGTTCATGGCCGCGCTGACCGTCGACATGCTCGCTGCCCAGCCTCGCTGGGAGTCCGCCCGGCTCGCTGCACTTCCGGGGCGATGCCGCGGCGATGTCATGAGCGCGTGGGGCGACAACCTCGCGAAGCGGTTCGGGCCCGATGCGGTGACCCGCGTGCGCGCGCGCCTCGAGCCCCCGCTCGATCAGGTTCGCGCGGTGCTGGCCAAGACGGACTGGGTGCCGATGCACACGCAGGTCGTGGTGACGAACGCGATCGTCGACGAGTTTCTGGGCGGCGATCTCGCGGCGTTGTTTCCGCTGCTGCTCGAGGACATGCGCGCGAACCTCAGCCGGTTCCACCGGATGCTCGCCCGCTCCCTCGGTGTCGGGCGAACGATCAAGATCATGCCCAAGATCTTCCGCAAGGTCTACGAGCGCGGCACCGCGGACGTCGCCGTCGACGGCCGGCGCGCGCGGATGAGCTTCACCGACAACGCGCTGTTCTCGAACCCGACGTGGCGCGTGCTCCAGCTGTACGCCGTGCGGACATTGTTCGATCTGACCGACACCGCGGGCACTGTCGTCGGTGAGGACACGGGTACCGACAGCTTTGCCGCCCTCGTGTCGTGGTAGCCTGGGGAGTCAGGGGGAGTCCATGGCCACGAAGAAGGCACCTGCTTCGAAGCCCACGCCGAAGGCGGCGCCGAGTCGGCTCGAGAATCTGGCTGCGCGCCAGCCAAACTTCGACGACACGATCGACGAGCAGCTCGTCGATCACTCGGGCGTGTTTCGCGTGACGACGGAGATCGCGAAGGATCAGATCGGCCACGGTGACGATTCGTCGCCGCGGTTCGCGAACGAGAGCCTCGTGATGGCCGCCCAGCGCGACGGCTTCCGCGAGGAAGGCCCGACGATCGATGAAGCGCTCGACATCGAGGACGAGGCGACGCGCGCAGCGAAGCGGCAACGGCTCGCGACCTTGGCCGCACGGGCACAACGTCCGCCCCCGCCGCGCAAGCGCTGAGGTCAATGCTGCGGTCGTCTACGTCACGAAACCAGCATTAGCTCGTCCCAGGCCGGCGCGCGCCCGACCGGGACGAGCCGATAGAAGTCGGAGAGCAGCGCGTACAGCGCGGGGTTCTCGAACGCGAGCTCGTCGGGTCGCGTGAAAAACGTCTCGGTCGCGACGGCGAAAAACTCCGCTTCGTTCGTCGCGCCGTAGCCATCGATCACGCTGTGGATGCCCAGACGTAGCCGCGCGTGCAGCTCGTCGTACGCCGCCGACATGACCTTCTGCCAGCGCAGCCGTTCCTTGCGCGTGAGGGGCGGCGTGCCGTCGATCGATCCGGTCGCCATGTCGATCTTGTGGGCGAGCTCGTGAAACACGACGTTCCCGGAGATCTCCTCGCGCGCGCCAGCGAGCACGGTATCCCACGCCAGGATCACGGGACCGCCGAGCATCGCCTCGCCGAGGATCGCGTGGCCATCCGCGATCGGTGCGCGCGGCTGCTCGAACGTGCCGAGCTTGCGGGGCGGCGTGATCATGGTCGATGGGTAGACGAGGATCGACGCGACGTCGGAGTACAGCGAGTCATCGCGGCCGAGGACGAGGATGCAGGCCTGGGCAGCGATCGTGACCTGCATCTCCTCGGTGAGCTCGAGGCCGCCGCAGCCTTCCCAGTGCTTCTCGGCGACGAACACCTGGACGAGCTGACCGAGTCGCGTGCGCTCCGACCGGGTCAGCCGGCGGGCCAGCGCGACGTTGCGGTCGATGATCTCGTCCCACTCGATCGAGAAGGGTTCTGCCAGGATCCGGTCGCGGCGACGCTTGCTGAGCCATCCGAACATGACCCCAAGCTAAGGCGCCGGATGCCGGCAGCGACCGACCCAATCGGTCAGGGTCCGGGTTCGCCGCTAACCTCGCGGAACTCGTGCTACTTCGCCGCTTCCTGGCTGCCCTCGCCCTCGAGCGGCACCCACTTGGCATCGCGTGACCGCCAGACCTCGGACTGGATCATCTGCTTGGCGGCGGGGCGCGGCGCTGACTCGCCATCGGCGGCGGCCTTGTGCACCATCGAGTCGGCGCGCTTCTCGATCGTCCGCGCGAGCTCCTTCGGCAGCCGCTTCGCTCCGACCGTGAACACGTTTGCGGGCGACGGGCTCGAACGGTGCGAGTCGATGCAGAACACGTCGAGCGCGACCTCGACGGTGGCGCCAGGCGCGACCTCGAGCTTGCTCGTCTCCTTTGGAGATCCACCAGCAGCGAGCTGCATCGGGCCGACGGCGCCGAGGCGCTGGGGTGCGGAGTCCGGATCACCGTTGGGGACGAAGTAGAGGCCGGTCGCCGAGAACGACTGCGCCGTCTTGTCGGTGTTCTTGATCTGGACCTTGAGCGTGCCGTTCGTCGAGCCGTCGTACTCGATCGCGCGGATCTGCAGCTTGCTCCCGGGGACCCTGGCGAACTTGGTGTCGTGGCGAACCACGGCGGGCGTCCTCATGTGCTTGTGGCGCTGGAAGTCGTCGGGCATGCGATCCGCGAGCACAATGCCCGCGAGCAGAACCAGCAAAGAAACCGCGAGGGTGGCGACGGTCCGGACTGTCATCCGCCTTCCAACGCACGAGCTGTCCGGGCGATCTGCTGGCTACCGGGCCTTGCAGCGAAAGCCGGAGAACGCCTGGAGCCCGCTGTTGCCGTCGCTACCTACTCAACGACAGGCCGCCCGGGTCGATGTTGTCGAGGAGCGAGAACGTGTCGTTGGCAAGGTAAGGGCACACGCCGACGCGAGCAGCGCGACCAAGATGTACGACGTGGTCCGCAGGATCCCAGGATGGCCGAGGCCACCACATCGACGGGGTCAGCGACCGTGCGTGGCGACGAGCCCGGGCCAGTTCTTGTCGCCGGCGGCGAGGTTGCCCGCCGGGTCCTTGTCGAACAGCTGGTGGAACTCGGCGTTCGTGAACAGCAGCAGGCTGCCATCCTGGACCTTGAACTGGTCCGGCTCGGTGTTCGACAGCCGGTTCTGTGCGGCCGCATAGGCGCAGTAGCCACCGAAGCGCGGCGCGTACTTCGCCGGGTCGGCATCGAACGTCGCCTTGTGCTCCGCCGACGCGAACCAGTACGTCGCACCGCCGTGGGTCGAGGTGTGATCGCTCGTGCCCTTCACCGGCGCGTTGTCGGCGAGGTACGCGACGGCATCGTGGCCATGGAGCGCCACGCCTGCATCGTCAGCGTTGACCAGGATTCGCTGGGTCATCGGAGCGGTGGGGGTGGTCGTAGCGGGTGGAGAGCTTCCGCCGCAGCCGAGAGTGATGGTCAAGAGAGCGAAGGCAATGCGGGTCCAGAACATCACCCGATGGTAGCCGCCTCAGAGAACCTCGACCAGTCGATCGGTATCGAGTGAGAACGCATGGCGACCATCGGCAAGGCAGTGATCGCTCTTGCCGGTCGAACGCGATGTCGTCACGACCAGCTGCATCGCTACGCCGACGCGCTGGAAGGTCAGGACGCCGTGGCACTGATCGTCGTCGAGATCCGGATCATCGTACGAGATCCGCGGGCCGCTGATCTCGGTGAGTGCTCGTCCGCGCAGCGCGATCACATCGATCCACGACGCCGCATCCTGGCGCAGATCATCGTGGTGCACGATGACCTCGTCCGAGCGGTCACCGTCGAGATCGATCGTCTCGAACCACACCTTGCCGCCGCGGAGCTGCGCCCACTCGAGGCGGCCATCGCGAAGTCCGACCAGCTCCGTGGTCCCGTCGGTCGCGACCGCGCCGAGCATCCGGCGATGCCGCTCGCCTTCCGTGCCGATCAGCTCGACGAAGAACGCGGGCTGCGCGCCGAGCTGGATCGTCACGCAGCGCAGACCGTCGACCCGCTCTTCGGTCCTGTCGAGGCGATAGCGCGCGAGCAGCGTCTTCTCCATCGGAGCTCGCACGGACTCGGTGCACTCGAGCCAGCGCGCGGCCAGTGCAGCGTCCTGCTGCGTCTCGCCGGGCTCCGGCGCTGGTGCGGGCGATCGGCCACAGCCGCTCACGGCCAAGGCCACCCAGATCATCTTGACGCAAGTCACCGCCTGACATGGTCGGGCAGGGCGTGCCTCGTCGCAATTAATGAGCGAAGCTGCGCAGATGTCGTGGTTCATGGATCAGGCGCTGGCGCGCCGGCTCGAGCGCGCCGAGGGCGTGGTCGGCACCACATTCTCCGAGACGAACCAGCGGGTTGCCCCCGAGCGGGGGTCGACGTGGCGGGACTTCGCCGGCACCTACGCGATCTTCGACGGCCCGGACTCGCCGATGACGCAGACCTTCGGCCTCGGCCTGTTCGAACCGGTCACCCCCAGGGCTCTCGCGGAGATCGAGGCATTCTTCACCGAGCGTGGGGCGCCGGTCATGCACGAGGTCAGCCCGCTCGCCGGGATCGAGACGTTCGCGCTGCTCGCCGACCGCGGCTACCGGCCCGACGATCTGAGCACCGTGCTCGTTCAGTCGCTCGATGGTGACCTCGCGTTTCCGATCTCCGCCGAGCTGCGCGTCCGCACGATCGACCCTACGGATCAGGCTGCCTGGATCGAGACCTCGGTCACCGGGTGGTCCGCGGATCCGCAGTTCGCGGACATCATGCGATCGATGGCGACCGTCGCGGCGGCGAACCACGCGATGGTTCACTTCCTCGTCGAGCGTGCTGGCGCACCGATCGCGACGGCGTCACTCGGCATTCACGAGGGAGTCGCGCTGCTCGCCGGTGCGAGCACGATCCCCGAGGGCCGCAATCTCGGCGCGCAATCCCTGCTGCTGACGGCGCGGCTCGTCGAAGCTCACCGCCGCGGCTGTGATCTCGCGATGATGCTCACGACGCCGGGCAGCACGTCACAGCGCAACGCGGAGCGCAGCGGCTTCCGCGTCGCGTACACGCGCACGAAGTGGCGATCGGCGCCGGGCGAGCAGCGCCAGCGCACCGAGTAGCAGGATGCCGCTCGTGCTGTTGCCGCCCGTGCTGCAGCCGCCGCCCTGTTGATCGTCGACGAGGTCGGGGTCTCCACCGCCTCCGCGCGGATCACCAGCGCGCGCGATCCGGACCGCGTCGAACGCGAGGGCGATCTTCGCGCTCGCGACATATGGCTCACCGGTGTTGTCACCAAGAGTGATCGCGAATGGCTCGCCGGCGACGAAGTCGAACTCGCCGAGGCTCTGGAAGCTCTCGGAACCGGCCTGATCGATCACGACATTGGTCGTGCCGTGCGCGTGCGTGACCACGTACTTCGCCTGATGACTCTCGCCACTGCCGGTGAAGACCTCGACGCGATAGCGACCCGCGGTGGCAAACGTCAGCTCCCACGTGGCCTGGTTGTCGGGAGCCGGATCGTCGGTCGTGTACGTGATCAGGCACGCGCCGTCCATGCCGTCACCGGCATACCAGGAGCTCGCGGAGCCAGTCTTGTGAAAGCAGCTGTCGGTCTCGTCGATCGTGCGGCCGTCGGCGGGAACGGGCTCGCACGTCACGGGCTCGATGGGGTCGGTCGCGATCTTCCAGAAGTCGGGACCGAACTCGTCGCGCAGCTTGTTCGTGCCGTTGCGGTACTTGGTGATCTGCGCCGTGCAGCCCTGGCACCCGTTGTAGCGCCACGCGACGAAGTACAGCCAGTCCTCGTACTTCGGGTTGCCGTTCTGGATCGTGATCGAGTTCATCCACGCGAGCGCCTCGGCGGCGGTGTTGACGCCGTCGACCGACTGGATCGCGCGCGTGACGAGAAACGGGATCACGGCGTTGACGTTGCCCTGCATCGTGACGATGCCGGGACCGTAGGTCGCGACGGTCTGCGTGAACGTGCCCGAGTCGAACTGGAACATGCCGAGGCCGCCCTGCTGCAGCGAGCACGGGCCGTCGGAGCCGCCGGCGATCACCGGGCCTCCGCCGCACGACGACGAGCTCGGTCCCTGACACGCCCACGTCGCCTCGGACCAGCAGTGCGCGAAGTTCGTCTCGACCTCGCCGATGCCCGCGAGCAGCGCGGCGTTGGTCATGCCCGCCGATGCCGCGGTATCGCGGATGAGCTCGGCGCGTGCGCGTCGCTGCGCGACGGTCAGGTAGACCGGGCCGGGCTCGATCGGATGGTAGCCATCATCGATCGCGGCCTCCGTCACGGGCTCGGCGTGCACGACCGTCGACAACAACGCCACGACGGCGCACACGATGAGTCCCTGCATCGTCGCGGACCTGGTTCATGGATCGTGCCCGCGATCGTCGACGTGATTCCGGTGCGTTGCCGCGGAACATGGGGCCGGGTTCAACCACCGCAACCAGCGCTGTGCAGTCAACGTGGCGCGGACTTACAGAGGCGCACGTGTCGTCTTCGTTGCCCCGCCATAGCGATACGGCGCGCGCTCACGCACGGTCCGGAGACCCTGGCGGTACCGACGGCGCTCAGCGAGAGCGGCCACCCGCTTGCACAGGTGACGGCGATGCTGACCATCCTCGTGATCGTTCTCCTGATTGCTCTCCTCGGCGGCGGCGTGAGCCATCGCAAGGCTGGCCTGGCAGGATGGTCGCCCGCCGCGATCATCGCGGTCGTGCTGATCCTGATGCTTGCCACCGGGAAGATGTAGCGCCGTCGAACGCAGAGAGCTGGGGC
>JAYUYE010000673.1:0-3775 GCA_043752985.1 Myxococcales bacterium | reverse complement strand
CGTCCCGCCGATCTCGAATTCCGACGACGGCTGGTGAAGCCGACCGCTACGAGGAGAGCAGCTCGTCGGCGAGCTTCTTCACGAGCTGTGCGTCCGCGCGGTCGCCGAACTGCTTCTTGATCGCGCCGATGATCCGGCCAGCCATCTTCGGATCCTTGGCGGGTAGCTCGCTGACAGCCTTTGCAACAGCCTCGCGTAGCTCGGCCTCGCCGACCTGCTTGGGGAGGAAGGTGCTGCACCAGGCGATCTCGAAGTCGAGCTCCGTGACTTGCTCCTTGCCGCGCTCGCCTGCGTTGGCGTACTCGATGCGAGCTTTCTCCATCGACTTTTTGTACGTGCCGATCACATCGAGGATCAGCGCGTCATCGACCTCGCCCGTGAAGCCCTTTGCCGTACGCCGCTCCATGATCTTCGTGTTGATCATGCGGATCAGATTCGCGGTCTTCAGATCCTTGGCTTTGAGCGACGCGGTGAGCTGCTCGCGCAGCTGAGCTTCGAGGGTGCTCGACATGCATTGCGTGTAGCACGCCGCCCAGAACGGATCTTCCCCCGACGCAGATCCGTTCGGGTTCGTACAAATCGTCAGGTACCTCGACCGGTCCATTCGGGACGCCTGCCATTACTTGCGCTCCATGAACAGCGAGGGCTGGACCGGCAGCTCGACCACCCGCACCCGCCTGCCGAGCTTCCGATCGACCTTGCCGCGCCGGGTACGCCGATGCGCATCGCGCCGCTCATCGCGGAGCGCTGCTGGCGAGCTCGACGCGCCACTCGTCGGCGTGGTGAGGCGCCACGATCCGGATCCGATCGAGGACAGGACGACCGACAGCGCATCGATCGTCTCCGCCTGGAGTGCGGCCTGCGTCGCCGCGGCCGGCGTCAGCTCGGCGGTGTCGCCCGCGACGGCCTCGCCGGTGACCGCGACGCGCAGCCGCCACGCGCCCGCCAGATCCTCGCCGAGCGCGCGACCGATGGCCTCCGCTAGCTCCTCGGAGCTCTCGAGGATCCGGCCACGGCTCGAGCTCAGCGCAGCCATGGGCGCCATCAACGGGGTGATCGGGATCGACTTCTCGCCGGCCTCGCTCGCGACGGTGATCTCGAGGCGAGCTGCACCACGTCCACGACCCGCGAGGCGGAGCGCGATCCGCTCGCCGAGCACCGCGACTGCTGCTGCGCCCGACTGCACGGTGCTGACGACGATGTCTTCACGGATCGGCGCGTCCGGAACGTACGGCCGCAGCTTCTGCCCGCTCTCGCCGCGCGCGAGAGCCTGGTAGTCGGCCTCCAGCGGCCGATGCACCGAGGGTGCGGGCAGCGCCGCGAACTCGCCGAGCGTGCGGACGCCGAGCGCTTCGAGCATGTGCTGCACTTCCGGGGTGATCGCGAGCAGCGACAGCGGACGGGGCGCCAGAAATGCCGCCGAGCCACCGCGCGGAATCGAGATCACACCGCTCTCCTCGCCCGGCGTACCGCCGTGCGCGGCCGCAACCCAGGCCGTAAACCGATCGTCTGCGATCCCGATTCGCGAGGTCAGGCCGAGCGCTTCGAGGACCTCGAGCAGGCGGTCACCAAATGTCGTGCCGCGCGTCTTGCCCGGGACCTCGCAGTAGATCGCGAGGTGCGCGCCGCCGACACCGACCCGGCCGCCGACATCAACGACGCCGCCGCCCGACGAGCTGGCGAGCAGCGCATCCGCGATCGCGCGAACGGTCTCGCGCTCGAGCCCCGCGTCGCTCGTGACAACCCGGAGGTTCCCCGGCGCGAGCTGGTTTGCCGCCGTTGCGGTCATCCCGATCCGGATGCCGAGCGACCACGCGGCGCGCGAGCAGGCCTGGACGATCGGGCCGTAGAGCGAGGGACGAGCGCCCCCGATCCCGCTCCCGACGACCGCGACGGGTGCGCCGCGCAGCGACGGATCGATCCGGGTCAGGCTCTGGAGCGCGAACTGCGGAATGTGGACACAAGCGATGCGCATACTCATGGTCCTACCGTACTGGTCTGATGTTCAGTGTAGCAGACCGCGCGGCCGGGAGTCGATTTACCCCCCGAGAGCGTACGAATTAATGCTCGTAGTCCCGGTTACTTGGCTCGACCGCGCACAGAAATGCCGACGCCGGCCGCGCGATCGCACCAGTCGCCAGCGCCTACCCCGCGCGGCGCACCTCGATCGGTGTGTACTGATCCACGAGCACGCCGAGTGCGACCGCGACCTCGTGCATCGCCGGGCGCGCGGCGGGATCCTTGGCGAGCGCGCGCAGGATGATCCGCTCGAGCTCGATCGGCATCGCGCGCAGCCACGACGGCCGCGCCGGACGCTGCTCGAGGTGCGCCGTCATCAACTCCGGCAGCGAGCCGTCGAACGGAGGTGCACCGGTCGTCAGATCGTAGAGCATGCAGCCGAGCGCGTAGACATCAGACTTCGGGGTCGGTGCGCCGCTCCACTGCTCGGGCGCCATGCACCACGGCGTACCGGCGATCGCGGCATCGGCGAGTGGCGGCTCGTCGACCGCACGCGACACGCCGAAGTCGATCACCTTGACGCGCGGCCAGCCGCCGACCACGTCGTTCGTGACGAACACGTTGTCGTGCTTGACGTCGCAGTGCACGTAGCCCACGGCGTGGAGCGCCGCGACCGCAGCGGCGACCTGCGCGGTGACCGCGATGATCGTCGACAGCTCGATCTCGCCACGATCCGCGATCGCGCCCAGCGTCTCGCCCTCGAGGTGCTCCATGACCAGATACGGTACGCCGTCATCGGTGAACCGCGCCTCGCGGATCTCGACCAGCCCGGGGTGCGCCACGCTCGCCGCGATCGTGTGCTCGGCAACCAGGCGCGCGACGATCTCGGGATATGCCGCGAACTGCGGATCGAGAACCTTGAGCGCGACGCGCTCGCCAGTCTCGCGGTGTGCGGCAAGGTAGACGCCGCCCATGCCACCTCGCGCCAGCGGGGTCTGGACTTCGAGCTCGCCGAACCTGCCGAGCTGCTTGCGCCTGGTGGGTCGTGACAACGGGACAATGTGGCCATCAACAACTGCCATCGGCATCGTCTGGTCGGGAGGCATGCCAGCGCCTGGTGCATCGGCGATGCCATCCGGCGTTCGGTGGTTCAGCTCGCCCCCCGTGCGCCCGGTGCACGCGATTGCGCGGGTCTGCCCGCTGCGCAGCTGGTGACCTCCCGTGGAAAACTGAGACAGGTCATGTGGTGCGCTGGCGACAAGACTGACGCTGAGATGCATGGTCTCCGACCGTCAGCGACTGTCACCACCGGTCAGAGAACGATCGGGCAACGCCGCGTGTTGCATGCGTGTCACAGCGACGGAAGATCGATACCGGCGGCAAAGCACACCGAGGCGGCGCGGCCACGTGCGGTGCTCGTGAGTCCGATCGCGAGCTGCTTTGCACGCGCAGGATCCCGACGACGACACGCTGCCGTGACAGCGCGGCTGCGATCCTCGGCACGCATCGCGATCTTGATCCCGGAGGCAGCGGGGAACCGCGATGGGTCTGCGCGCTCGATCCCGATCGCGTCGCTCATCAGCAGGCCATACAGATCGCTCGCCGGGATTCCGACGGCGACCGCGGCGCGTCCGCGCTGAACATGGGCGTCGACGATCCGGTCCATGGTGGCGAAGTCGCGCGCACCGCTGATCGGCTGGCCGTTGATGAACATCGTTGGCGTGCCGTCGACGCCGAGTGCGAGCGCGGTCGCGCCCTCGGTGACGACCGCATCGCGATAGCGCCGATCGTTCAGCGCGGCCCGGAAGGCCACGAT
>JAYUYE010000672.1:0-3777 GCA_043752985.1 Myxococcales bacterium | reverse complement strand
AAAAAGCGGGATGTAGGTAGAACGGATGGATCGCGAACCCTCGCGCGTTATCCCGGCAGGCCTGCTCCGTCCCACTCTCGACGGCCCAGACCACCTCTGGTAAGCAAGGCTCCCCATGTTTCGCAAGCAAGACACCAAGATCCACTTCGTCGGTATCGGTGGCATGGGCATGTGCGGCATCGCCGAGGTGCTGGCCAACATGGGCTACCGAGTATCGGGCTCGGACATGAACGACACCGAGATCACGCGGCACCTGTCGAACATCGGGTGCTCCGTGACGCGCGGCCACCGCGCCGACAACCTCGCCGAGGCCGACGTCGTCGTCGTGTCGAGCGCGATCAAGGGCTACAACCCCGAGGTCGAGGCAGCGCGCGCACGGCAGATTCCCGTGATCCCGCGCGCCGAGATGCTCGGCGAGCTGATGCGGATGAAGTACGCGATCGCGGTCGCAGGTGCGCACGGCAAGACCACGTCGACCACCATGATGCACACCGTGCTGATGGCCGCGGGTCACGATCCCACGGCGGTGATCGGCGGTCGCGTCAACTCGCTCGGCCTCGCTAACGCGCGCTGGGGGAAGAGCGACTACCTCGTCGCAGAAGCCGACGAGAGCGATGGCTCGTTCCTGACGCTGACCCCGACCGTCGCGATCGTGACCAACGTCGACGCCGAGCACCTCGATCACTACGGCACGTTCGACAACGTGAAGAAGGCGTTCACCGACTTTTGCAACCGGGTCCCGTTCTTCGGGATGTCTGCACTGTGTCTCGACAATCCCGGAGTCCAGGCGATCTTGCCGGCGATGACGAAGCGATTCACCACGTTCGGCATCTCGTCGCAGGCGACCTATCGCGCGCGCAACATCCGTCCCGACGGCATGAACACGCGGTTCGTCGCGTGGCGTCATGCGACGGAGCTCGGCGAGGTCATGCTGCCGATGCCCGGTGCGCACAACGTGCTCAACGCGCTCGGCGTTCTCGCGGTGTCCGACTTCATGGGGATTCCGTTCGAGACGTACGTCAAGGCGATCGCCCAGTTCGAGGGCGTCGCGCGGCGGTTCACCGTGCGCGGCGAGGTCGGCGGCGTGACGATCGTCGACGATTTCGGCCACCACCCCGCCGAGGTCAAGGCCACTCTGTCGGGCGCCAAGAGCTCGTTCGTGGGCCGCCGGATCGTCGCCGCGTTCCAGCCACACCGCTACACGCGCACGCGAGATCAGCTGACCGAGTTCGCGCGCGCCTTCCACGATGCCGACAAGGTCGTCGTCTGTGATATCGCGGCGGCCGGCGAGAAGCCGATCGACGGCGTGTCGAGCGAGGTCGTCGTCAAGCTCGCGCGCGAAGCCGGTCACAAGGACATCACGTACATCCCCAGGCGCGAGGATGTCGCGGGCTGGCTCGATGCGCAGGCCAAGCCCGGCGACCTCCTGATCACGCTCGGCGCCGGCAACATCCAGCTGTCGTGCAACGAGGTGATCGAGCTGCTCGAGAAGCGGCTCGGTGCTGCAACCAAGAAGAACCTCGTGCGAATCGACGAGTCGAGCGCGACCGTCGCCCGCTGATCATGCGCGCCCTCGCTCTCGTGATCGTTGTCGCGGCATGTCGGCAGCAGGACCCGCCGCCGCCGGGTAGCGAGATCCTGGCGAAGACCCGGGCGCTGTCTGCGGCGATGTGTGCGTGCAAGGACAGGACGTGCGCGGAGCCATTGCGGCGGGACTGGGACGCGTTGACCCGGGAGATCAGCGGGGTGACGTTCTCGGCCGAGCAGGTCGAGGGCCTCGCGGCCGAGGACCAGCGGTTCATGCGCTGCATGGAAGCGCTGGCTTCCGAATAGCACCGAGGATCGCGGCTGCGCGGAGGTCCATGGGCACGGTCGAGCGCGTGCGTGCTGACGTTTGCTCGCGCATACACTCGGCAGGGAATCGATCACCGGAGCCGTTCGTCTACCTGTTGAACGGCGCTGACAAGCCGCTTATGGTCCTTCGCCTCGACGATGCACGTCACGCACGATGCTCCGCTCGCAGCGCGGACCACGCTGGGTCTCGGCGGACCTGCGCGACGCCTGGTGCGCGCCGAATCGCTGTCCGATCTGCGAGAAGCGCTCGCGCTCGCGGGCGGTGAGCCCGTGCTCGTGCTCGGTGGCGGCTCGAACCTCGTGGTGCGCGACGGCGGCTTCGCGGGCACCGTGATCGAGATGGCGATTCCTGGCGTCACGATCACCGCGGACGGCGACACCGCGATCGTCTCGGCGTTCGCCGGCGTCGAGTGGGACGCCCTGGTCGCGCAGCTCGTCGATGCCGGGCTCGCGGGTGTCGAGTCGCTGTCCGGAATCCCCGGCCGGGTCGGCGCCACGCCGATGCAGAACGTCGGCGCGTACGGGCAAGAGGTCGCGGATACCATCGAGCTCGTGCGCGTGCTCGACCGGCAGAGCGGAAAGCTCGAGAGCTTCGAGCCCGGGGACTGCGGCTTCGCGTATCGCACCAGCGTATTCAAGGGCAGCGCTCGGTGGATCGTCGTCGAGGTTCAGTTCCGGCTGCGCCGCAGTGCGATCAGCGGTCCGATTCGATATCCCGAGCTCGCACGCTCACTCGGTGTCGCCGATGGCGGGGGCGCACCGATCACGGACGTCCGTCGCACCGTGATCGAGCTGCGCCGCGGCAAGGGCATGGTCGTCGATGCCGCAGATCCGGACTCGCGGAGCGCGGGCTCGTTCTTCATGAACCCGATCGTCGACGCCGCCACGCTCGCCGCGGTCGAGGCGCGCGTCCCTGCCGGGCTGACGATGCCGAAGTTTCCATCACCGGCCGGCCACACCAAGCTCAGTGCGGGCTGGTTGATCGAGCGCGGCGGGTTCGCGAAGGGAATCACGCGTGGTCGCGTCGGGATCTCGAGCAAGCATGCGCTCGCGCTGATCAACCGGGGCGACGCGACGACGACCGAGCTGCTCGCCCTCGCGCGGGAGATCCAGGACGGCGTGCGTGCGCGGTTCGGGATCGACCTCGTGCCCGAGCCCGTGATCGTCGGCTCCGACTAGCTACCGCGGACGAGCTTGATCATCACGCGGTCCTGGTCGACCTTGCTGTAGACCTTCTGGACGACGGGCTTGAAGCCCTTCTTCTCGACGGTCAACTTGACGCTCGTGAACCCCATCATCTTGACGGAGGTCGGGCTGGTCCCCGCGCGATTCCCGGCGATCGAGATCGTCGCGCCCGGTGGCACGGTCACGATCGTGACGGCGTGCGTGGGACGCGTCAGCGGGACCTGGATCGAGGTCGGCTTGTCGGCGGTCAGGTTGACGATCTTCGTCGCGAGCGCATAGCGCGGGTGCTTGACGTCGACCTTGCTACGCTTGCATGGACCCTCGAACGTGATCGGCGACGGGCCGATCACCTGATCGTCGATCCGGACGATCGATCCGGCAGGCGTGCTCGACACCGTGAGCCGGCATGGCCCCGACCCGACGACGGGCGGACCGCCCGGATCATCGGTCTCGTCGGGGACCGCGACCCGCTCGGTGGCGATCCGCCCGGGGCCCGGCATGGCGACGGGGCCTGGCGGGCCCGGCAACGTTACATCCGACGTCTCGGCGGACGGGCCCTCGCTCGGGCGCGAGTCCGTCTTCTCCGGGTGCGCCGAGGCAACCTTCACGGGCGCAGGCCTGGGATCGTCGGCGCCGCCTCGCGTCAGCACGAGCGCGAGCAACAGCGAGCTGGCGATCGCGGCGGCACCGCCGAACAGGACCCAGCGCCGCCGGCTCGGCGAGCTCATCGCAACTCGC
>JAYUYE010000671.1:0-3778 GCA_043752985.1 Myxococcales bacterium | reverse complement strand
GACCGCTTGCCGTCCTCGGCGAACAGCGGGTGGGCGAGGTAGACGCATGCCTCGTCGGTCGCGCGGACGGAGAGACTCCCCGGCAGATCGGCTGCGTTCCGGATCGCATCGGCCACGTCCACGATGATCTCGACGTTTGCCGGTGAGATGTCGGGATGCCGCTTCGTGAGGATCTCGACCTCGGCGCGCGGCGGCGGATAGTCCATCTGCAGCGGTGCGAATCGGTCGAGCTGCGCGGCATCGATCCCGAAAGTGCCGGTGAACTCGCGACCTCGATTGACCGCGGCGATGAACTGCACGTTGTCGGGGATCGGGATGAACGTGTTCTCGATCGGATGAAATACGCGGCGGGTCGCATCGAGTGCCGGCATCAATGCGTTGCGTGCGCTCTCCTGGCAGCGGTTGAGCTCATCGAGGAACACCAGGTACCTGCGGTCGGGGTGGTCACCCGCCTCCTCGATCGCGGTCAGAATGTCGGTCTTGACGAAGTCGGTGACCGGCGCGCCCGACGACGACGCCCGGACCTGGATGGTGACGAAGAAGTCACTCGCCTCGACGACCGCACCGCAGTTGAAGAACACGAACACCATGCCGAGGCTGTCGGCGATCGAGCGCGCGAGGACGGTCTTGCCGCAGCCCTGCGGACCATCGAGCAGGATGTTGAGGCCGCCCTCGAGGAGGACCTGGAGCTTCTTTGACACGATCGGGTCGAGGTAGACGCCCTCGATCCGGAACACGGCGCGCCCGACATACTCGACCTCGATCCGGCCGCGGTCGTCGCGCTCGGGCTTGTGGACCGCGATGATCTTCACCGTGCATGGCACGCCGGCGATCACGCGGTCGTCGTTGGTCAGGACGACCTTCGGCGCCCGGCGCCCATCGAGGTGCGTGGCGCGCAGCTTGAACTCGGAGTGCTCGGCGGTATTCGGAAAGAACGTCGCCTCGACGGTGCGCCCCGGTGTCAGCTCCTCGATCGTCCACTTGACAGGCATCGGTGGTCTCTACGTTACACCGCCACGAGCCCGAAGCGACGCAACGGTTCGAACCAGTCCGCGGACGCGAACTCTTGACGCGTTGGCGGTTTCGACTCGGACCAGCGGTCCGGTCGGCATCGGTTCAGGTTGTCGGCGGTCTCCCGCGTCGCCGTGATCGTGAACATCTCACCGCTGGCCGAGCGCGCTGCGAGCTGTCCACGCGACCACGTGGCCTCGCCGCCTAGCCAGCACAGCCGGTCGCGCTGCTTCGCACCGGGATGCGGTTGTTGCATGGTCTTCACCACGAAGTCCGGTTCGATCGACGGCTCGGGCACGACGAGGTTCGGGAACCACTCCACGATCGGAGCGTCCAGGAATAGCTGCCGGCGAAAATTGTCGAGGGCGACGCTGAGTGCTTCGTGCATCGCGCGCGGACGCTTCACGCCATCGAGGTAGTCGAACGGAAGGTAGTTCTTCGCGAACCCGCGGAACGGCTGCTCGCGGAGGCGGACGCCGAACAGCTCCGGCTTGCGGCCGAGAGGCGCGTGCGCCGTCACCGAAAGCTGGTGGTAGACGCCGTTGTCGAGGATCCGAGCCTTCATGAGCTGCCGGATGACCTCGAGCCCGTTGATCGTGTCCTGCACGGTCTCGCCCGGATATCCGTAGATCAGATACGCGTGCGTGGCGATGCCGCCTTCGGTGAGCGCCTGGAGCACCTTGACGAGCTGCGCGACCGTGACCCCCTTTTGGATCTTCTCGAGCACCGGATCGCTCGCGGTCTCGATGCCGCCCGTCACGAGGATCATCCCGGCGGCCGCGAGGAGCTTGCAGCGATCGGGCTCGAACGCGCTGTCGTAGCGAATGTTGCCCCACCAGTGGTAGTTGCGGCCTCGACGAAGCAGCTCGAGCGAGAGGTTGACGAGGAGCGCGGGTGGCGCGGCCTCGTCGGTGAAGTGAAACCCCGAGAGCCCGGTCTCCTCGTGCAACGCGTCCATCTGATCCGCGAGCCGCGATGCCGGCATCGGATCGTAGTCCGCGATGTACGGGAGGTGGATGTCGCAGAACGTGCACTGTTTCCAGTAGCAGCCGTGTGCGGCGGTGAGCTTGAGCCACGGCCCGTCGTTCGCCCGCTGGACCGGGCTCGACAGATAGACCATGTGGACGTATCGATCGAGCGCCAACCCCGCGTAGCTCGGCGCCGGATACTCGGAGAACTTGGGCGGCGTGATCGTGGACCGGCAGAACGTCACGCGGCCCGAGGGCTCGCGCAAGAACGTGTCGTGTAATGACTCGTCTCGACCCTGCAGCCTCGCGCAGATCTGATGGAGCGGCAGCTCGCCATCGTCGATCACCACGTAGTCCGTGTAGTCGAACACGCGCGGGTCGGAGAGCTCGCGCAGCGCCGTCGATGGATAGCCGCCACCGAGCGCGCGCTTGACGGTGGGGCGGTGGACTCCGAGCCACTTGCCAACGAGCATGGAGCCGAGGAGGTTGCCCGGGAACGGACACGTGATCGCGACGAGATCGAGGTCGTCGGAGAAGCGCTCGGCGCAGAGCTCGTTCAGCATCTCGACGTACGGGTTGGGAGTCCGCTCGAGCTCGGCCGCGATCGGATCGAAGCTGACCACGAGCTCGGACATCTGCGCCGCGTAGTCGGAGAGACCGAAATGCGTGCTGATCGTCGACTTGAAGAAGTCCATCAGCTCGAGGAGCATGACGGACACGCGAAACCGAGCGAAGTCCGTGTTGCCCCACACGCCGGGCCGCGCACCTGCCGAGATGCCGCGTGGCCCGAGTGGGAGCAGGCCGCCGCGCACGATCTGCGTGGTCGCGGACATGTCGCGCAGCTGCAGCACGGCCACCGCGTCGTCGATGATCCGGATGTAGCGTTCGCGATTGCTGTAGATCAGCGCGTTGTCGGCGTTCAGCGTCGATGGATCGATCGCGGCAAACATGCGCGTGAGCCCGTTTCTGCTGAACAGCTTCAGGAACAGCTCGAGGCTCAGATCGACCGGCACCACGTGGTGACCGAGGTGGCGCAACCAACCGGCGAGCCGAGGCACGGCGGCGTACGGCGTGTTGAGGTTCACGGTGGGCGGAACGACCAGCGCGATCCTCAAGGGTCGCGCGTCACCACCGCCTCGGGTAGACTCGGACAAGCGCTGATGAGTGTTACATGTTTGGACTGATCTTCGGAATCACCTTCGCGATCTGTGGCCTCGTCGCCATCATGGTCGGGCGGAGCGTGTCCGAGAAGGACCGCGAGATCGCGGGCTGGCCGCGCGCACCCGGAACGATCACGACCTCGCATCTCGAGAACGTCGAGACGACCATCCGCGACAATCGCGGTTTCTACCGCAGGATTACCGTGGCGGCGCCGCGCGTAAAGTTCACCTACACCGCCGATGGCCGCGAGCTGCAGGGTGATCAGGTCTCGCGATACAGTATGGCGTTCACGAAGGAGCCGCTGAGCCGGTACCCGCTGGGCCTGGCCGTCTCGGTCTATTACGATCCTGACGCTCCGCTGACCGCCTACCTCGAAGCGCCTCGAGCGCCCGCCGCCAAGATCTTCGCCACCATCGGCTACGCGTTCGTGGTGATCGGGATCGTCGGGCCCCTGGTCGCACAGCTCCTGTAGCTGCCGCCTCGTTGAACGAAGTACTTCCCGAGAGCGTGGAAGTTGACGTCCATCGAGAAGCAGCCGCGCGACCTCCGGCCAGCGCGAGCAGGCGCATCACAGCCTGCCGTTCCTCCGTTCGATGGCTTCATCGAGCAAGCCATTCGCGGCGAGCACACGCAGGTGC
>JAYUYE010000670.1:0-9173 GCA_043752985.1 Myxococcales bacterium | reverse complement strand
TCGGGCTGCAGCATCGCGAGCACGTCGACGGGCTGCGCGGTCGGCGGCGGGGCGAGCGCGGGCGCGAAAGATTGCCGGGGCGGCTGAAGCTCCAGCTTCGGCGTCGGCCGCATCGCGAAGACGCTGCCGACAAGGGCGAACACGATCCCGCCGAAGAAGATCCCGAGCCCGATCGGCGAGATCGGGAGCTCGATCCCCGCGGCCTTCATCTTCGGCACGAACAGCAGACCGCCTGCGATTCCCGCGCACGTGATAGCGGCAGTGCAGACGAGCTTGCCAATCGGCTTGCGGCGTTCACTGCCCGCGAGGGTCACGCCCGCGAGGAGCAGGCAGGCGAGGATGAGAATTCCCGAGGCGCCGAGCTCGACGTAGCGAACGGCGACGAACGTAGTGTCGAGCTCGCGGTCGATCGGCTCGCACTTGCCGTCGCCACCGGTGTTGCACCCGGTCGCAGAGAGCATCGAGACATCGATGTCCTTCTTGTGCATCGCCTCGCCGTTGCGGATGGGATGCCCTGACCACCAGCCGGCCGGGATGCCGGCGACGGATGCAACCAGCATGACCGCCGCGAGCACCGCGAGCGCCGCGCCGGCGACGCGAGGGGACATGGAGCCAGGCTATCACGAAGCGCGCGGTTGCCCGGTCAGCACGTCGAGTGCTGCCGTGGCGGTCGACGCGGTGCGAAACAGCGCGCGCATCTCGGGGCGGAGGACCTGGGCCTCGACGGCATGATCGAGGAACGCCTCCATGCGCGACCAGAAGCCGTCGACGTCGAGGAACACGATCGGCTTGGCGTGATAGCTCAGCTGGAGACCGGTCAGCATCTCGAACGCCTCCTCGAGAGTGCCAAACCCGCCTGGGGCGACCACGAACGCATCCGCGAGCGTGAACATCATCGCCTTGCGCTGATGCATGGTGTCGACGATGTGCTGCTCGGTGAGCCCGGTGTGCGCGACCTCGAAGTCGACCAGCGCCTGGGGAATCACGCCGATGACCTTGCCGCCGGCGTCGAGCGCGGCGTCGGCGAGCACGCCCATCAGGCCGCGGTGGGCGCCGCCGTAGACCACCGTGAGGCCGCGGCGAACGATCTCACGTGAGAGCTCTCTGATCGCAGCAACGTCGGAGGGCCGGCCGTTCGACGAGGACAGGTAGACGCAGACGCTGCGCACGGCGCGAACCTACCGCATGCTAGCGTCGGCACGTGGCGCGGAGCTGGCACGATCGTGCGTTCGCCGAGCTGACGGTCCGCGAGCTCTACGCGATCACCGCCCTGCGCGAGCGCGTGTTCGTGGTCGAGCAGAACTGCGTGTACCTCGATGCCGACGGTGCCGATCCTCAGTGCCGGCACCTGTGGGCGGAGGACGACACCCGCGCGATTCACGCGTACTGCCGGCTCGTGCCTGCGGGCGTGAAGTTTGCCGAGGCATCGATCGGCCGCGTGATCACGGCGCCCGAGGTGCGCGGGACCGGTCTTGGAAAGGAGTTGATGGAGTGCGCGATCGCCGCGGTCGGTGCGATCCCGATCCGGATCGGCGCGCAGGCCCACCTGGAGAAGTTCTATAACAGCCTCCGGTTCGTCCGGGCATCCGCCCCGTACGACGAGGACGGAATCCCGCACATCGAGATGCTGCGAGCCTAGAACCGCGCCCGACAGTAGAACGCTGCGAACATCAGCCAGACGCATTCGATCGCCAGCCCGCCGGCTTCACGGCCAGCCTCGACCGCGCCGCCCTTCTCGCTCATCTTGGTCGTCAGATCCGAGAACTCGATCTGCCCCCACACGGAGTAGATCAGGCCGATCGCCCAGAACAGCGCGACCACACTGACCAGCAGCGCCAAGGTGGCAGCCGACTTCCGGATCGGGAGCAGCACCGAGCTGATCGCCCCCGCCCCGTACATGACCATCCAGCGGATCGGATCCGGGTCGTTGTACTGGAGGGCGACGCACACGAACAGCAGGCCCGCCATCGTCCAGCTCACGCCTTTGAACCACGTCGCAATTGGCGGCGCCATCGCTTGCGACCTTACCCTGATTGCGTCGGCGCGGCGCGCATGCTTCGATGCGGCCCATGCGCATGATCCTCGTCGGACCACCCGGTGCTGGAAAGGGCACACAGGCGTCCAGGCTGGTCGAGACCTACAAGATTCCTCACATCTCGAGCGGCGACATGCTGCGCGCAGCGGTGAAGGAGGGCACGGAGCTCGGCAAGGCAGCCGATGGCTACATGAAGGCGGGCAAGCTCGTGCCCGATGATGTCGTGATCGGGATGATCCTCGAGCGCGTCGCCAAGCTCGACTGCGCGAAGGGCTTCATGCTCGACGGCTTCCCACGGACGCTCCCGCAAGCCGAAGCGCTCGACGAGGCGATGACAAAGGCCAACGTCAAGCTCGACGCCGTCGTGCTGATCGAGGTTCCCGACCAGCTGCTCGAGGAGCGCGCGTGCGGTCGCCGCACCGATCCCGAGACCGGCGTGATCTACCACCTCAAGTACAATCCGCCGCCTGCCGAGGTGGCGGACCGGCTCGTTCATCGCAAGGACGACACCGTCGATGCCGTGCAGACGCGCGTGCAGAAGTACCACACGGAGACGGAGCCCATTTTGCCGTTCTACAAGGACAAGGGCATCTTCAAACACGTCGACGGCGTGGGGAATCCCGACGAGATCACGAAGCGAATCACCGTCGTGTTGAAGAGCTGATGGCGGGCTTCGACCACAAGACGCTCGACGCCAAGTGGCAAGCGTTCTGGGAGCGCGAGCAGACGTTTCTGACGCCGACCGATCGCACGAAGCCGAAGTACTACGTGCTCGACATGTTCCCGTACCCGTCGGGCGACGGCCTGCACGTGGGGCATCCGAAGGGCTACACGGCGACCGACGTCGTCGCGCGCGCGAAGCGGATGATGGGCTTCAACGTGCTGCGCGTGATGGGCTGGGACAGCTTCGGCCTTCCGGCAGAGCGCCGCGCCGAGCGTACCGGCGAGCACCCGAGCGTGATCACCGCGCGCAACATCGCCACGTTCAAGAGCCAGCTCCAGAAGCTCGGCCTGTCCTACGATTGGACCCGAGAGCTCGCGACCAGCGAACCGAGCTACTACAAGTGGACGCAGTGGATTTTCCAGGTCCTCTACGAGCGCAATCTCGCGTACCGCGCCGAGGTCGCCGTCAACTTCTGTCCCGCGCTCGGCACCGTCCTCGCGAACGAGGAGGTCCACGACGGCAAGTACGTCGAGACCGGTGACCCCGTGGAGAAGCGGCTGATGAAGCAGTGGATGCTGAAGATCACCGAGTACGCCGATCGGCTCTCGGAGGATCTCGCGGGGCTGGACTGGCCCGCCGGCACGCACAAGGCGCAGTTCGATTGGATCGGAAAGTCGATCGGCGCGAACGTCGTGTTCCGGATCGTCGAGCATGCCCCGGGCGCCGACGGCATCACGGTGTTCACCACGCGCCCCGACACGCTGTTCGGCGGGACGTGGGTCGTGCTCGCGCCCGAACACCCGCTCGTCGATCAGATCACCACGCCCGAGCAGCGCGCCGCAGTCACCGCGTATCGCCAGCAGGTCGGCAAGCGCAGCGAGCGCGATCGCACGACCGAAGCCGCCGATGCACCGAAGACCGGCGTGGCGACCGGCGCGTTCGCGATCAACCCGGTCACCGGCAAGCACATCCCGATCTGGATCGCGGACTACGTGCTCGCGAGCTACGGCACCGGCGCGGTGTTTGCGTGCCCGGCGCACGACGAGCGCGATCACGCCTTCGCGAAGAAGTTCGAGCTGCCGATCATCGAGGTGGTGAGGGGCGGCAGCGTCGACGAGACCGCGTACACCGGTGACGGACCGCACGTGAACAGCGAGTTCCTCGACGGGCTCGACATCGCGGCGGCGAAGACCGCGGTGATCGCCTGGCTCGAGGAGCGCAAGCTCGGCGAGCAGAGCATCCGCTACAAGCTGCGCGACTGGTTGTTCTCGCGCCAGCGCTACTGGGGCGAGCCGTTCCCGACCTTCACGATGCCCGACGATAGCGTGCAGCTCGTGCCGCGCGAGGAGCTACCGGTCGTCCTGCCGCAGATCGACGAGTACAAGCCGGCGCCCGACGGTCGGCCGCCACTCGCGCGCGCGACGGACTGGCTGCCCTACAAGGGCGGCACGCGCGAGACGAACACGATGCCGCAGTGGGCCGGCTCGTGCTGGTACTACCTGCGCTTCCTCTCGCCGCAGCGCGATGACGTGGCGTGGGACGCCGAGGAGGAGAAGTACTGGATGCCAGTCGACCTCTACGTCGGCGGCAACGAGCACGCGGTGCTCCACCTCCTGTACGCGC
Source organism: Myxococcales bacterium (assembly GCA_043752985.1). GTDB lineage: Bacteria > Myxococcota_A > Polyangia > Haliangiales > Haliangiaceae > JABFXX01. The sequence goes on along the minus strand of JAYUYE010000670.1, from coordinate 4,851 downwards.
GGTTCTGGCACAAGGTGCTCTACGACGCCGGCTTCGTGTCGACGAAGGAGCCGTTCCAGCGCCTGTTCCACCAGGGCATGATCCACAAGACGTCGTTCCGCGAGGCGAACGGCAAGTATCACTACGACCACGAGGTCGAGCAGCGCGGCGGCGCGTGGTTCGTGAAGGGCACCGAGACGCCCGTCGAGACCAAGCTCGATAAGATGTCGAAGAGCAAGTACAACGTTGTCAACCCCGACGACATGGGCAACGAGTACGGCGCGGATGCGATGCGCATGTACGAGCTGTTCATGGGCCCGCTCGAGGATGGCGTCGAGTGGGAGACCTCCGGGGTCGCCGGCACGCGCCGGTTCCTCGATCGCGCGTGGCGCCTGCTCGTGGTCCCCGCGGACCCAACCTCCGGCATCATGACCGACACGCTGACCGGCAAGGTCAGCGAGGACGCGCCCGCGGACAACAAGGATCTCGAGCGCACGCTGCATGCGGCGATCAAGAAGGTCACGACCGCCGTGACCGATCTGCGGTTCAACACCGCGATCTCCGAGATGATGGTGTTCGTCAACGAGGCGACCAAGGCCACGTCGATCCCGAAGCCGTGGTTCGAGATGTTCGTGAAGGTCCTGTCGCCGTTTGCGCCGCATGTCGCCGAGGAGATGTGGCAGCGGCTGGGTCACACCACGACGCTCGCGTACGAGCCGTGGCCGGTGCACGACGAGGCCAAGCTCGCGCGCGCCGTCATGGTGATCGCCGTACAGGTGATGGGAAAGCTGCGCGGTCAGATCGAGGTTGCGCCCGATGCGAGCGAGGCCATGATCCTCGCCGCGGCGAAGGCCGACGATAAGGTGCTGCCGTTCCTCGAGGGCAAGGCGATCAAGCGCGAGATCTACGTCAAGGGTCGGCTCGTCAACCTCGTCGTGTGATCACGGCGCGCGGTCGACGACGTGGATCGCTCCGACCTCGACAAGCCAGCGGTCGACCGTGAAGCCGAACCGGCCGGCGGGCAACGCCGGTGACGCCTCCGCGAACATCCACGGTGACGTGGCGCTTTTGAACACGCAGGTCACCCTCGCCGAGGCCCCCAGCGCACCCGTGGTCACGACGCGCGCGACGATCCGCAGCTTCGTCAGGACGTTCATCGGGATGCCGAACGACTTCGTGCCGAGCAGCGTGTCGCCGAGCGCGATCGCGATCCGCGGGCCACCGACGGCTTCATTGATGTAACGGCAGCCGATGTCCGCGGGAGATGCGCCTTGCGGATCCGCGCGCACCCACACGGTCAGAGAACCGAACCGGTTCCGCGCGTCGAGGCCGAGCACGATATCGTACGACGTGACGGTCTCCCCCTCGATCGATGTCGACACGATCGTCGTTGCGGTTGTGAGCGCGGCGCCGGGCGGGTCGCCGACGAGCGTGCCTGGCGATGTCGACCATGCGAGGTCGGGGAGCCGCGACGCAAACAGCGCCGTGGTCAGCGTGGGGTTCGAGAACCGCATCAGGCAGCGCGAGCGATCCGTCGCCGTCGGAAACGGATCGCACGAATCACCGAGCCCATCGCCATCGGCGTCCGATCCGTTGGGAACGTCGAACGGACAGGTGTCACTGCTGTTAGGAACGCCGTCCGCATCGAAATCCCCGCTCAGGTCGCCGGCAACCTGGATGCACGGGTCGACGCTGTCGAGGACGCCGTCCATGTCGAGATCAAGTCCCGCGGCGTCGAGCACGTCGATCGGAGCGGCGGCGTCGGCGATGCGCTCGTCGATTCCGAGCACGCGGTCACAACACGCAAGGCTCAGCACTAGTCCAATCGCGGCCAGCCCACGCACCCTTCGACGGTACCACGTGCGGTCAGGACGCTTGCGAGCGCTGCGCGCCGGTGGCCTGCGCTTCGGCAGCGCGCGTGGTCTCGCGGGCTCGCGTGACGACGGTGGTCAGTGCGCGCTCGGCGCTCGCCAGCGCGTCCTTGCTCGTGTCGTCGGCGCGCTGGACCAGGTTGCGCGAGAACCGGAGGGCCCCGGTCGCGAGCTTCTCGGCGTACTCGAGCCCGCCATCGAGCGCGGTGCGCAGCTCGGTGCGTGCGTCCTGGAGGACCGCGATCACCGTCGACTGGCTGCGGTCCGCAGCATCGATGGCGAAGTGGACGACCCGAGGGACGAGAGCGGCGGTCTTGGTGGATTCGGTCATGCCGTCAGCGTAAGACGCAGCGCGTCAGAAGCCACGAGCGGGCTGATGACAGCTTCTAACGCGGCGCGTCGAGGAAGGCTCAACCTGCTGAAGATGCTACGCTTCACGGATGGAGCGCGAGTTCATCCCCGTCAACGTTGCCGTGCTGACCGTCTCCGACACCCGCACGCTCGAGACAGACACGTCCGGCAAGCTGATCGCCGATCGACTGGCCGAGGTCGGGCACCGGATCGCGGCGCGCACGATCTGCATCGACTCCGAGCTGATCATCCGCGCGCAGCTCGCGCAGTGGATCGCGGATCCCGGGATCGACGTCGTGATCGCGACCGGCGGCACCGGTGTGACCCCGCGCGATGTCACGCCCGAGGCGCTCGCGCCGCTGGTGACCAAGGCAATCCCCGGATTCGGTGAGCTGTTTCGCTGGCTGTCGTACGAGGAGATCGGGACGTCGACGATCCAGAGCCGCGCCGAGGCCGCGCTGTGCGGCGCGACCTACGTGTTCCTGCTGCCGGGCTCGACCCATGGAGTTCGCACCGGGCTCGATAAGATCTTGATCCCACAGCTCGATCACCGGTTCAAGCCGTGCAACTTCGTGATGCTGCTGCCGCGGATCAAGAACGAGCCGACCGGGCGCGCGTAGTCAGAGCGCCGGTGTCGCGCGTTCCATGATCGTGATGCCGGAGATGCCGACCGTCGCGCTCTCGGCGGTGAAGCCGATCCGGCTCTTCGGGATCACGACCGTTCCAATCACCGCGGGGACGGCGACCGGCATGCGCGATGTAGGCGAGCTGAACGTTCGCCGCCGATCTCGACTTGACCGCGAAGAGCGGGGGCCGCGGCTCGTACGCGCGGGTCGACACCCGCGAGCCCGGTTCCCACGTCCGGGAGCACGACCTGAACGTCGGCACGACCTACTCGATCGAGGACAGCTTCGTGATCGCGCTGCGTGGGTCGATCTTCGCCCAGCAGATCAGCGGCGAGACGATGACCACCGGGGCGCGGTCGGTGTTCATGACCGCGCGCCTCGTCCTCGACTAGTGATAGCGTCGAGGCAATGTCCTCACTGGAGCTCGCACTTCAACGTGCGCTCAATGTCCGGTTGAATCTTCAGATCGCGCTCTCGCAGCTGTCGATCGTGGAGGAGTGGATGGACATTCACCTCGACCGCTGGCTCGAGCACAACCCGGTCCCGCCCGACATGCCGCCCGACGGCGACGGCATCACATTCCTCGCCATGCTCGGCAGCGACCTGCGCCGCCTGTGGTGGGGAGCGTGGGGCGACCCACGCGGTTTCGTTCCGAAGATGGCGGACTACTTCAAGCTCTGCAACATCGCCAAGAGTGACGCCGCGCTCCTCGACGGGATCGGCGAGCAGCTCGAGCCCAAGCTGGCCGGCTCGTGGATCGGCGTCTGGGGCGGCAAGGTCACGACCGGCTGGCACTTCTGGGACCCGCAGCCGTGGACCGCGATCGAGCCCCTGTTCGGCACGCACGAGGCGAAGTTCCAGCTCAAGAAGTTCATCGAGGACAGCAAGCTCGAGCGCATCGACCGGTTCACGCAGTCGATCGGCGACGCCGCGTACAGCGAGATCGAGGTCGCGATGCCCGGCGAGACCGTCGGCGAGCAGGTGACGAACCTGTCAAATGCCTTCGTCCACTTCACCGGCGCCCCCCTCGAGGCGGCGCTGGTCGAGCGGCTACGAGGTGTCACGGCGCCGCAGTTCTCTCTCTCGGTCCGGATCCGCGGTGGCAAGGTGTCGCGTGTCGGTGCGCTTGCCCCGGGAATTGCGCTCGCCGACATCGAGAAGCTGTGCGCGGATGCGAAGGTCGGCATCGACCCGAAGCTGCAAAGGATCGTCGGCGCGCTCGGCGACGGCATCGCGCGCGTCGAGTATGGCCGCGCCGGTGACAAGGCCGGCGTCGACATCTATCTCGAGCCCGGCGATCAGGCGCAGGGCAAGACGCCTCCGCCGCCCGCGCCGACCCAAGCGAACTAGTGCCGCGGATCGATCATCTGCGCGTCAGCGACGATGTCTTGATCGCGCAGTGCGAGGTCGATCGCTACCGGGCATCGGGCCCCGGCGGCCAGCATCGCAACAAGACCGAGAGCGCGGTGCGACTGCGCCACAAGCCGACCGGTGTCAGTGCGATCGGCGAGGACAGCCGCTCGCAGAGCGAGAACAAGCTGCACGCCGTGCGCCGCCTGCGCTCGGCGATCGCACTCGAGGTTCGCGAGCCGGTGGGGCTCGAGGGCTATGTTCCCTCGTCGCGACTCGCGAAGTTCATCGCCGCGGGGACCGCGCCGCTCGGTGCCAAGACCAGGCTGACGGGCGAGTACTGGGCGGGGATCGCCGAGCTCCTTGATCTCCTGGTCGCCGGCGATCTCGAGATCGCTGCGACCGCGCAGCGCCTCGGGATCACGACCGGAGGAATGTCGAAGTTCCTGCTGCACGACGAGCAGGTCGCGCGCGTCGTCAACGACCTGCGCCGCGCCAGGAGCATGCGCGCGCTGCGCTAGAACGTTCCGCCGGTCAACGCGAAGCTGACGCCATCCTCGATCCGTGCGGACGGCAGGATCGCCATGCGCCGGTCGACCGACGGCTGCCGCGCGCGCTGCGGCTTCCACGTGCGGTGGAGGTTGTGGCCGAGCATCGCGCCGAGCGTCGGTGCG